>JBGPAT010000158.1:0-6318 GCA_041480885.1 Anaerolineae bacterium | reverse complement strand
CAAGGCCAGAGCTCTGGGACGCATTGAGAAGCTGACCCCCAGCGACGAAGCTGCTCTGCAGCCAGCTAGGGCACTCTCTGGACCTGCACTGCGCGCTTTCGTCATTCCCCAGCGTCCGGTGCACACCGTGGAAGTCTGCTGACACGTCGCCCCTGATACTTGGATCGACCTGGTTCCTCTGGGTGACCCGATTCCAGGTCGGGCGTAGGACAAATGCTGACAACCTGGTACGTTCATTTCTGACAACTTCTTCAGGAGCATGCTGATAGTCTTCTGACCGCGAATGCTCTATCATGACATTGAGATTCAACAATAAGTGCCTGTTTCCAATACTACTGGAGAGGAGGTCCCCATGTCACTCATATGGCTAATTGTGGTAATAGTGGTGGTTGTGTTTGTGGTAACCCGGCTGCTTTAGCGGTTGCGAACGGAGCGAGGCAACCGCAGTTGGGGTGTCGCTAGTCGACACCTCATCTGCGGCTCGTCGAAGCGGACGTCAGTTTCCGGAACAGCGGCAGAGGCGAGTGCTCTGACAGTGTGGCGGATTGCCATGCTCACCCGGGCTCTGTTTCTGCTCGGCCGGCTATCCCAGGCGCGGCTGGCCAGATTCTTGGTGCGATACATCTGCAGCGATAGATCTTGGGTCTGACCGACCCCGATACGGATAATCACAGCGGATCCATTGGCCGCTGTCGTCGGGGGCGCGGCGAAACTCGGCGCGGCCCGCAAGCTGTGCGCCCGCACGCCAAATCACTTAGGAGCCTGATTAAGGAGCTAATCCCATGTTACCAATCGGTGATGATGACAGCGCTCGCAGAAGTTTTCCCTTCGTGACCTATGCCTTGATTGCCCTGAACGTCGTCTTCTTCTTGGTGGAGCTGGGCGGCGGCGATCCCTTTATTGAGAAGTGGGCCTTCGTTCCCAGCCGCTTCCTTGCCAACCCGGGCGCCGATTTCATGACGCTGTTTACCTCCATGTTCATGCACGCCGGATGGCTCCACCTGGGAGGCAACATGCTTTACTTGTGGATCTTCGGCGACAATGTGGAAGACCGTTTCGGTCAGGTCAAGTACGTAATCTTCTATTTGCTCTGCGGGCTCGCAGCCACCGGCGCCCAACTGGTATTCAATTCTGGTTCGAGTATTCCTAATCTGGGTGCCTCCGGAGCGATCGCCGGCGTGCTCGGCGCTTACGTCTTGCTGTTTCCCCAGGGGAGAGTCAGTGTCTTGCAAGGACAAAGTGTCATTCCAGTCTCGGCATTGCTGGTGATCGGCCTTTGGTTCGTGCTGCAGCTCTTCAGCGGGATAGGCTCCATAGCCACTGTTACCGACACAGGCGGCGTGGCGTTCATGGCACACATCGGCGGATTTGTCGCCGGCCTTCTGCTGACCTTCTTGTTCAGAGGCAGCTCTAGGGCATAACTGACAGCATAGAAGGGTGTAACTCTGCAGGATCTGCCTTGGGCGTACGGTTGGCCGCCGGTTTGTCTCCCGTACCACGGGTGCCGCAGGTGCATGTTCTTTGCCTGCGGGGTGTGGCCAGGCCATATCGATCACGCGAATCGACGGATCTGAGACTTCTGGCGGGAGCCCGACCTTGACCTCAGTTTGAACGGCCGGCGGGACTTGCATTACCTGCAGATGGCCCCGCCACAGATGAGGCCCTATGGGCAGTGCCCGCGGGCGCTCTCTGAGGGCTCCATTTGCGGATCTCCCACCCCCTGGGCGCAGTCAACTGAGCCATCGGGGTCGGTGTAGGACGAACACTGACGTCCGATCTCAACATTGACTTACAGGCAAATCAGTTTCACGCTGATACCCCGCGGCGGCCTGAGGCGGTACAGTAGATGCAGCAAGAGGAGATCTTCCCTAGGTTATGGGCGCTGGGCCTCATTAGAGGCACCGGTAGGGATCTGGGCGCCGTCTGTTGCTGCTGGCAGCGATCATCATCATGATCAACCTCCTGAGTCTTGCGCGGCCAGGTACCACTCCTGATCGTCTTGAGAGACGATGCGAGCTGGCCTTAGCAACGTAAGGCAATCATGTGCAAGGAGCAGTGGATATGGACTCAACCAAGGATATCTTGTACGGCAAATGGCATGAGCTGAAGGGCAGGGTTCGACAGAAGTGGGGCAAGCTCAGCGACGATGATCTCACCCGACTGAGTGGAAAAACCGAGGAACTCGCCGGAGTCTTGCAGCAGCGCTACGGCTACAGCAAGGCCCAGGCGGAAATCGAGATCAACAAGTGGCTGAGCGAGCACGACGGGAGCGCAGCGGCATAGGATCGGCCAACTGCAGCATGATTTGCTGCAGAGCCTGTGCCGAGTATTCCAAAGCAGACTCCGGTTCTGGAGTTCGCTTCAAACTGCTTCGTCAACGCGAATGGTCGCTGACGGATCAGAACAAGAGAAAATGGAGAAAACCATGCCTGGCAACAGAATGAGCAAGTCCCAGTTCGTGACCGCCCTCGCCGAGAAGAGCGCCTTAAGCAAGAAGCAAGCCGCGGCGGCGCTGGATGCAATTAACGCCATTGTGGCGCACCAACTTGGTCATAGGGGCCCCGGCGAAGTCATCCTCCCGGGCCTGTTGAAACTGAGTGTGGTCGAGAAGCCAGCCACGCGCCAGCACGAGGGCATCAACCCCTTCACCAAGGAGCCGATGACCTACAAGGCCAGGGCGGCGCGCAAAGTGATCAGGGTGCGTCCCCTCAAAGGGCTCAAAGACGCGGTGTAGGTTCCGCTAACGGGACGGCGGACTTCTCCTGACATTCTGCGGAATCCGACCCGATGGCGCCAGCCCTGAAGGACCTACGCCAGAAGTTGCAGCCCGCCTGAAGCGCCTCAGGATTATCGGGCCCGCCTCACAAAGAAGATCGGGGCCGCTCCAGAGTCTAAGTGGTTGAATGAAGCAGGTGACCTACACGCGCCCCTGCCCTTCCTTAGAAATGAGCCTTACCTATTTACAGAGAGGAGCACGAAATGCCAAACGACAGCAGAGTATCAGAAGTCAGAACATCACAAAGCGAACCGGGACGAGAGCGCCGCATATTCAGCTTTAAGGCCAGCCAGTGGATCTGGTTGCTATTCGGCATCCTGGAAGCCCTGATCGCACTTCGGATCGGCCTGAAGATCGTCGGAGCCAATCCCGATAGTCCAATTGTTGCCGTGATCTACGGCTTCACGTCCCTGTTCCTCTTCCCCTTCGAGGGACTGATCGGATCGCCATCGGCCGGCAACATGGTGCTGGAACTCTCCTCCATGTTCGCCATGCTGATCTATGCCCTCATCGCTTGGGCGATCGAACGAATAGTCTGGTTGATCTTCTACCGCCCGCAGGGCCCCGTGGCAAGCGTTACTGAAACTACAACCAGCGAGCAACACACCACGTCGTGAGACTGCGAGACAAGAATGGATGACTCCTTCCCGACACGCAAGCAGCCGAGCGACTTGTCAGCCAGCCTGCAGGTCTTCCAAAGCGTCCTGCGCTGGCTCGTGGGTCTCGTCCAGGTAACGCAAGATGAACGAAGGGATGCCGGCAGTTACCTTGGCGATCGAAGCTACGGGTAATACCGAGCCAAGTGATCTGAGCGGCAAATGCAGCTCAACAATCGTGGGTAACACTCACCACACTGACACACTAAGGAGAGAATACCATGGTCAACGAGAATCAAGTTCCCGAATACCGCAATAACAGCATTCTGGGCTTTCTTGCCGGCTTGCTGCTCGGCGGTCTGGCTGGCGCCACCGCGATGCTGCTGTTGGCACCGCAATCCGGAGAAGACACCAGAAACCAGATACAGAAAAAAGGCATTGAACTGCGAGATCGAACGACCGGAATGGTGGAGGACACGATGGCGCAGCTTCGTACCCGGACCGGCCAGCTCAAGGCCGATGTAGGCGACAAGGCACAGGAACTGAAACAGCAGGGACAGGACGTGCTCGTCGAGCAGCTTGACCGCGTGTCCGCTGCCGCCGAAGCTGGCAAGAAGGTAGTCCAGGGCAATCACCGCTGATCCGCCCTGTGGACAGGTGTCATTGCGAGAGGAACACACGATCACCTGGAGGATTGAAGCAGGACCCACGTCCTCCGGGGGCAAGCATTTCGGGAAGCACTTCGCAATGACACATCCCAGGCTCAATCTGGATCCAGTCAATTTGAATTGGATCCATGTGTTGCTTGTACCTGATCATAATGGCGCTATTGCGCAGAACAATACCTTGGAAAGGCGACCCTCATGAAGAAATGCAGCGAAGTGATGACAAAGGACCCGACTTGCTGTTTGGCCACCGATGCAGTTTCAAAAGCGGCGCAATGGATGAGGAAAGAGAATGTAGGTTCCATCCCCGTCATCGAAAGCGAACAAACCAAAAGATTGATCGGTATCGTGACGGACCGCGACTTGGCCCTGCAGGTAGTAGCTCATGAGCGCGACGCAAAATCAACGAAAGTCGCGGATGTAATGACGGAGAAGATGGTCACATGCCGCCTCGACGATGACGTGCAGAAGGCAGTCAGCGCCATGGCGGTGCACCAACTGCGGCGCATACCTGTGGTCGACAGCGATCAGAGGATAGTTGGGATCATCGCCCAGGCCGATGTAGCCACACGTGTCGACCAGCCGCAGGCAACCGGCACGATGCTCAAGGAAATCTCCCGGCCGGCGGGCGGATAGCCCTACCCCGCGCCTGGCGCGGGGCGCCACACGCGGCCTGAGCTTCCTCAGAGGCCTATGGCTTCGCCGGCCACGCTGAGGCGGGCAGGTTGGCTGCCGTGCTTCAGCGTGCTCTGCAGCTGAAAACAGGGATATCCGTCGTATGCAGCAAAGCCGTCCGCACCAAATTGAAACGGAAGACGACGCGCAGGATAATCCGGCCCTCAGCCGCGTCATCGAGCGCAACATCCGGACGATACTGCGCCTGCGTCTCAAGGCCGCCACTGAGCGCGGCTTGCAGGACCGGATTGCAGATGTCATCACCTCGTTTTCCGGGCGCATGATCTTTGCATATGTCCACCTCCTCTGGTTTGGTGCCTGGATTCTGCTGAATACCGGAAGTTGGGGAGTGCAACCTTTCGACCCATATCCCTATGGACTCTTGACGATGGTCGTGTCGCTGGAAGCCATCTTCTTGTCGACCTTCGTGCTCATCAGCCAGAACCGCTTGAGCCAGGAAGCCGAGCATCGCGCCGACCTTGACATGCACGTCGGTCTGCTGACCGAACATGAGTTGACCCAAGTCCTGCAAATGCTGGATGCCATTCAAGACAAGTTGGGGATCGAAAACAGTCAGGACAGCGAACTGGCAGATCTGGAAAAGGAAACGAAGCCCGAAGATGTGCTGGCCGAAATCGATCGCCTTCAGGGGAGAATGTTCAGCGGACCCCACCCGCAAGAAAGGAAGCCATGAAAAACAAAGTCGGCTTATGGATCGACCATCGGAAGGCGGTCATTGTGACCGTATCAGATGAAGGTGAAGAAACCATCCAAATTACCTCCAATATGGAGAAACACGTCCGATTTTCAGGCGATGCATCCGAAGCTGGTTCAGGTGAGGACGTGCGGGACCGGCAGTTTGGAAATCACCTGGACAGCTACTATGACAAGGTGATTGCGTGTCTCCGGAACGCCGATACCATTCAGATCTTTGGGCCGGGTGAAGCCAAGGGTGAACTCAAGGCACGCTTTGACCACGAGGGACTCCACGGTCGCATCCTCGAGATCGCGACGATGGACAAGATGACGGATCGCCAGATTGCAGCGAAAGTCCGGGAGCACGTATAGGAGGTTCCGGTGAAAATCCTCTTTGTGTACCCCGAGTTCCCCGACACTTTTTGGAGTTTCAAACACGCCCTCAAGTTCGTCAGAAAGAAGGCCGGTGCGCCGCCGTTGGGCTTGCTCACGGTGGCGGCCATGCTGCCGTCGGAGTGGGAAAAACGGCTGGTAGACCTGAACGTGACCAGCCTGATCGCCAGGGATCTGGCATGGGCCGACTATGTGTTTATCAGTGCCATGATCGTCCAGCGCGAGGCGGCGCGAGAACTGATCGCACGCTGTAAGGCAGCCGGCGTGAAGGTGGTGGCAGGTGGCCCGCTCTTCACCATGGAACACGAGCAGTTTCCGGACGTCGATCACTTCGTGCTCAATGAGGCCGAACTGACTCTCCCACCTTTCCTGGCAGACCTGGCCAAGGGAGTCGCGCAGCCGATCTACACGAGCGCCGAATACCCGGACATCCATCAAACCCCGGCACCGCTTTGGTGGCTGGCGAATCTCAAACAATATGATTCGGTCAGTATCCAGTTCTCCCGAGGCTGCCCCT
>JBGPAT010000157.1:0-6334 GCA_041480885.1 Anaerolineae bacterium | reverse complement strand
GACTGGTTCACCGTAGGCCACGCCCGGGCCCTTGCGCACGTTCGCATTCATGATGGCAGTGACGAGAGGCGAGCACGGCGTTGCGGATGGGGAGGCAGTCACTGTGGGCGTCACGGTTGCCGTGGGTGCTTGCGCCGTGGCCGGAGCTGCTCCGGGCGCAGTCGTGGACGAGGCCGTCGCCGGCGAGGAAATTTGAGCGGATTTCACCAATTACTTTCGTCACTTGTATCACCCGCGGGTTCGGCCTAGAATATAATAAAGTGAAACAGTGTTTCACTTTGTGATAACATGAGCGACTCGGTTTCCCGGCTGTTCCAGATCATTGAATTCATGGCCCACTCGAACGATTGGGTGAGCCTGAGGACCATGGCGCGCGAGCTTCACATCAGTGCGGCCTCTGCCTATCGCGCCGTAGACAGCCTGAAAGCCATTGGCTACGTCCGGCAGGATCCCCACGACTCGAGATATCAACTCAGCCTGAAGATCGCCTGGGTCTCGGCACAGGTGTTGGAGAATGTACAGTTGCGTCAGATCGCGAGGCCGTTCCTCCAGCACCTGACCTCCGTCACGAATGAGACAACGCATCTTGCAGTGCTCGAGGGGACCGAATTTGTTTACATTGACAAAGTGGACAACACCCAGGCCATGCGCATGCGATCGCGCGTTGGCCAGCGTGGCCAGCTGCACTCCACTGCCGCGGGGAAATCGATGCTGGCTTTCCTCCCAGAATCCGAGGTGACGCCGATCCTGAAGAGGCTCAGGTTCCAGCAGGTGACGCAGAACACGATCACGGACCCAAAGAAGTTCCAGGAGCATCTGGCCAGGGTCAGGCAGATCGGCTATGCGGTGGACGACGAAGAAAATGAGGTCGGGATCCGCTGCATTGGGTCACCGATCTACGATCACGCCGGCCGCCTTTCAGGCGCGCTTAGCATTTCGGGGTGGACGATCACGATGACCCGGGAACGCGTGCCCCAGTTGGCACCGGAATTGCTGCTGACATGTCAGCACATCTCGAACGCGCTGGGCTTTATCGGCGAAACGCAAGAAGAATCTTGAGCACACCACCTTATTGATACCTGGCCTGCGTGGTGGCAGGCCGCCTGCCTACAGGTAGACGAAACGGCCCTCGTGACCTGCGCGAGAGGTGACGAACTCCTGACTGCGCCGGCCTGAGATCTGCATCGAGGCCGGGTTTGCCTTCAACCTGAAATAATTCTGCGCTGGGGCGTGAAAGTGAGGATGCAAATGAACATGTTGATTGATGGCAGGTGGGTCGAGGCGAGCAACGGTGAGCGCATGGATATTCGCAATCCAGGCACCGGGGAGGTGCTCGACTCGGTGCCCAAGGCGACCGTGCAGGACGTTGAGCGGGCGGTGGGGGCGGCGCAGAAAGGCAAAGTGGGGATGCGCGGCCTGACCGCTCACCAGCGCTTTACGATTCTAACGCGCGTCGCACAGGAGATTGAGAAGCGCGTGCCGGAGCTGGGAAAGCTGCTGGCACAGGAGAACGGCAAGCCCATCCTCCAGACGCGGGCAGAAGTGGCGGTTACCGCCAATATCTTCCGCGGATTTGCGGAGGAGAGCAAGCGCATCTTTGGCCGTGTGATACCGGTGGACGCGGTGCCGGGCAATGAGCGGCATTTCGCGGTCACTATCCGGCAGCCGCTGGGTGTGGTGGCGGCCATTGTGCCATTCAACTATCCGGTGGAGCTGTGGGGACACAAGGCCGCGTCCGCCCTGGCCGCAGGCAACGCGCTGATCTCGAAGCCGCCCAGCGCCTGCCCTTTGACCCTGCTCAAGATCGCCGAGATCATGGAAGCGGCCGGTTTGCCGCGTGCCGCGCATCAGATCATCACTGGCCCCGGCGCCGTCATTGGGGACGTCCTGGCGAAGTCACCGGGCATCCAATTGATCACAGTTACCGGCAGTACCGAAGTCGGCATCCGGATCGCGAAGTTCGCGGCCGAGAATCTAAAGAAAGTCCACATGGAACTGGGCGGCAACGACGCCCTGATCATCCTGGCGGACGCCGACCTGGAGAAGGCCGCCGAAGCAGTCGTTCTGGGACGGCTGGCGCGTGGCAACGGTCAGATTTGCTGCGCGGTGAAGCGCATCTACGTTGAGGCGCCCATCTACGATGCCTTCGCTGCTCTGCTCACAAAAAAGGCCAAGGCCCTCAAGGTGGGCGATCAGCTGAAGGAAGACACCGACGTGGGTCCGCTCATCAACGAAGAGGCTGCCAAGGAAGTCGAAGCCGCGGTGAATCAAGCGATCAAAGGTGGGGCAAAACTCACGGCCGGAGGCCATCGCCATGAGGCGTTCATGGAGCCGACAGTTTTGACCGACATCCCGGCTGACCTCCCGACGTTCAAGGAGGAAGTCTTCGGACCGGTGGCGCCTTTGATGCGCTTCATAACCATCGATGAGGCCATCCTTATGGCCAACGACTCGCCGTACGGACTGCAATCGGCAGTGTTCACACCCGATATCAACAAGGCGCTGGACATTGCCTACAAGCTCGAGGCCGGCGGCGTGATCATCAACTGGTCTTCGGCGCTGCGCGTCGAGACGCTGCCCTTCGGCGGCATCAAGATGAGCGGGCACGGCCGCGAGGGCGTGCATGACACGTTGGAAGAGATGACCGACCAGAAAACCATCATCGTCCATAACGCGTTTCCGGCGAAACCACAGGTTACAGGCTGACGTGGAGCAATCCGACTTCCTCGTGATGCGGGGAATCCGCAAGGGCTTCGACGGAACGCAGGCACTGAAGGGTGTTGACTTCGGCGCCCGTCGGGGCGAGGTACATGCCATCGTCGGAGAGAACGGCGCTGGCAAGTCCACGTTGATGAAGATCCTGGCGGGGGCGCTGCAGCGGGACGCGGGGGAGATCCTGGTGGACGGCCAGCCGGCGATCCTGAAGTCGCCGTTCAGCGCACACCGCTTGGGCATCCGCGCGGTCTATCAGGAGTTCAGCCTGGTGCGCAACTTGAGCATCACTGAGAACATCCTGCTGGGGCAGATGCCGGCCAGCCGCTTTGGATGGTGGGTGGATTGGACTGAGGCCCACCGCCTGGCTGAGGAGAAGCTGACCGAAATCGGATTCACCGGCCTAGATGTGCGCGCCTTGGTCTCGAAACTCAGTGTGTCGCACCAGCAGATGGTGGAGATCGCCAAGGCCGCAGTGACGCAGCCACGAATCTGGATCCTGGATGAGCCTTCGGCGGTGCTGTCCCAAGAGGAGTTGAAGCGCCTGTTCGCGCTCATCAAGCAGCGCAAGCAGGAAGGGACGCTGATCCTCTATATCTCGCACCGTCTCGATGAGGTCTTCAAAGTGGCGGACCGCATCACCGTGCTGAAAGATGGCGAATTGATCGGCACCGTTCGACCGGCGGAGACCGACGAGAACCAATTGATCAAGATGATGGTCGGCCGTACGCTCGGCGAGTTCTACCCGCATCGGCTCAACAAACCTGGGGCCGATATATTGGTCGTCAGCGGCCTCACGCGGGAAGGCTCATTCTCGGACGTCTCGTTTTCTCTTAAGCGGGGGGAGATTGTCGGCCTCTTCGGCCTGGTGGGCAGCGGGCGTACCCAGGTGGCGCGGTGTATCTTCGGGGCGGATCGCCTCACGGATGGCGAGATCCGCATGGATGGCAATGTGATCTGCCCAAGTTCGCCGCGCGACGCCGTGGACGCCGGCATTGCCCTCGTGACCGAAGATCGCAAGCGCGATGGCCTCGTGCTGAGCCTCTCAATCCGCGACAATGCCAGCCTGGCGATCCTGCAGCAGGTAAGCCGTTGGGGGGTCATCAACACGCGTCAGCGCGACGGGCGCGTGCTGGCCCAAGTCCATGAGCTGTCTGTGCATCCCGCGCAGATCAGCCGGCTGGTCAGGAAATTGAGCGGCGGGAATCAACAGAAGGTGGTGCTGGCGAAATGGCTCCTTTCCGGGGCCCGAGTCTTGATCTTGGATGAACCGACGCGCGGTGTGGATGTGGCCACTAAGGTGGAAATCTACCGCATCATCAGCGCCCTGGCTGAAGGCGGCGTAGGCATATTGATTATCTCTTCGGAACTGCCCGAGATCCTTGGCATGAGCGACAGAGCGATCGTGATGCGGCAAGGGCAATTGGCAGGTGAATTTGAGATTGCGCGGGCCAGCGAAGAAAGTCTGCTGGCGTGCGCGGCAGGTGTCGTCCAATGAACAAAACGCCGGCTGCAGGGAGTTCGCGGGTCGACAGAAGCATGACCTGGTTTCGGAGTCTACTGCCCGCGCGCAGCGCTGCAGCGGGCGGCAGGCGGCGTTGGGTGGATTACGCTTTCCTGGCGGCGTTCTTCGTGCTGCTGCTGCTGGCCGCCTCGATGTCGGATGTGTTCTTCACCGAGCGCAATATTAGCAACCTGCTGCGGCAGATCGTCACGAATGGGCTGATTAGCCTTGGCATGCTCGTGGTGATCCTGACCGGCGGCATTGATCTATCGGTCGGCCCGGTGGTTGCCTTCGCGGCCATCGTGGTATCCGGCATGGTGCAGAGGGCGGGCTTGCCGCTGCCGGTAGCGATCGCGATTGCGCTGTGCGTGGGCATGCTGGCGGGACTCTTCAACGGTTTCATGATCTCGCGCTTCAAACTGCAGCCGTTCATTGTGACGCTGGCCACGCTCGGTGCCATCCGTGGGTTGGTCTACGTCTACTCCGAAACCCCTATCACTCCCCAGGACCCGTCTTTCCGGACGATCTTCGGCACGCCGATCGTGGGTCCGTTCACACTGTCGATACTGATCATGCTGGCGGGGTTCGTGGTAGTGCAGTTCTTTCTCAATCGGACCACGGCCGGCCGGGCGATCGTGGCCATCGGTGGGAATGAGGAAGCGGTACGTCTGGCGGGCATTAATGTCCGTGGTCACATCCTGCTGGCGTACTTGATTTCCGGATTGTTCGCGGCAGTAGCGGGCGTGCTGTTGGCCTCGCGTCTAGGAATCGCTCAACCGAGCGTGGGCGCCGGCTTCGAGCTGGATGCGATCGCGGCCTGTGTGATCGGCGGCGCGATCCTGGGCGGTGGAGGCGG
Source organism: Anaerolineae bacterium (assembly GCA_041480885.1). Lineage (GTDB taxonomy): Bacteria > Chloroflexota > Anaerolineae > Anaerolineales > Villigracilaceae > Fen-1038. Next base: position 1,262 of record JBGPAT010000157.1, on the reverse strand, counting down.
CACCGTGATCGGGACGTTCGGCGGCGTGGTGACGCTGGGGCTGATCGACAATCTGCTGAACCTGTTCAATGTGCAGTCGTACTACCAGCAGATCTTCAAGGGCCTCATCATCCTGGCCGCAGTTCTGGCCCGGCGCAAGGAATAGCGGGCAGGCAGACATGCACGGCCGGCGCTGCCCTGGAGGGGAGGCACCGGAATTGAAAGGAGGTATGCGGAGAGTCACACCTGATCGCATGTGGTGCGTGCAACATAGAGGCAAGCAACCGTAAACCAAGTAGAAGGAGATTAGAATGAAAGCCAGACTCGTATTGATCAGCGCCGTCGTGGTGATGGCGCTCGTGCTCGGGGCCTGCGCACCGGCGGCGGCACCTGCGCCGGCTGCAGCGCCTGCGGCCAAGCACTTCACGATCGGCATGGCCAACTTCTCTCAGTGCTGTGCCTACTTCATCGGCATGAACAAGGCCGTGATCGCTCAGGCCAGTGCATACCCCAACGTTGAGATCATCAGCACCGATGCCAACGGAGACGCCGCCAAGCTGAATTCGGACATTGAGGACCTGATCGCAAAGAAGGTCGACGGGATTATCATCAGCGGCGCCTGGTTGGAGCAGCTGCCTTCGGCGATGGATTCCCTGAACAAAGCCGGCATTCCCTCGGTCTTGGTTGACCGGCAGTGGAAATCGGGCTACACCAGCTACGTCGGTCCTGAGAACTTCAAGATCGGTCAGCAGGACGGCCAGTACATCGTTGACAAGTTGGGTGGGAAGGGCATCGTGGTCGTGCTCAAGGGCGGCCCGGCGGACAACTCGATCGGGCTGAACCGCACCAACGGCATGCTCGACATCGTCAGCAAGGTGTCGGGCATGACCGTCATCAACGCCCCCGACTGGGGCGGGTGGAGTGAGGACGGTGGCCTGAAGCAGATGGAGAACCTGCTGGCGGCGAATCCGAAGATCGATGCCGTCTTCTGCGAGAACGACTCGATGTGCCTCGGCGCGCAGCGCGCCATCGCGGATGCCAAGCGCACCAGCGAGATGTTCCTGTGCGGTGTGGACGGGCAGAAAGAGGCCCTGGTCCAGATCAAGAACACGTCCAACTATGCGTGCACGGGCCTGAACAACTCGGACCAGATCGGCCGCGAGGGCTTCAACCGCATGATGGCCATCCTGGCGGGCGCGACGCCTCCCAAGGACACCTATCTGCCGTCGCCGCTCATTACGATCGACAACGTCATAAAGTACTACGACCCGAACAGCCTGTTT
>JBGPAT010000156.1:0-6373 GCA_041480885.1 Anaerolineae bacterium | reverse complement strand
CTCAGTGTATGTTTTTGCGCTTGGCTGGTCTGTAGGTTTTGGCTGATTTTCCTGTAGGCCGTTTTCCGACAAAGAACAAGACCCTAAGGGTTTTCAAACCCTTAGGGTGTACTGTGCGAGCAGCGTTCCCGTTCGCTGCGTTCAGCGCATGCTTTACGACGAAACAATCCCCTCGCACTGGGAGATTGCTTCGTTACTCGCAGTCACGCTTGTTTGAGTCAGTCTCCGAGCCGGTTATCGATCACGTAGTGGATGATATCAGCCGTAGTCACTAGATTCAACTTTTCCAGCAAGCGCGAGCGATAGGTGCTGACCGTCTTGGGGCTGAGCGAGAGTTCGGCCGCGATCTCTTGAATCGACTTGGCAGCGCCCAAGCGGATCAACACCTGGAACTCGCGGTCCGAGAGGGTTTCATGGGGCGCCTTTTCCGCTTCTTGGCCGATCTCATCCGCGAGGCGCTCGGCCAGCAGCTGGGAGACGTATTTACCGCCTGCGATTACTCTTTGGAGGGCGATGACCAGTTCATTGGGCGTACTGTCTTTAGTCAGGTAACCGGAAGCGCCCGAACGAAGGGCGCGCCGCGCGAATTGGTCTTCGGAGTACATGCTGAGCAGGAGCACGCGCGTTTGCGGGCTCTGGGCATGGATCTGCTGCAACACGTCCAAACCGCTGCCATCCGGGAAGGAGATGTCGAGCAGGACAATATCGTAGGCGTTGTCCCTGACCGCTTTCAACGTCTCACCGGCGGAACCGGCTTCGTCCACGAAGAGACCCAGCGGGGCTTCTTCCAGAATCTCACGGACACCGCGGCGTACCACCGCATGATCATCGGCAATCAGCACTTTCATCGCTTGCCTCCGATCAGGCGTAAAGCGGGGAGCGGGATGCGGACGCTCACGGTGGTGCCTTTGCCGGCCGTGCCGCGGACTGTGATCTCGCCTCCCCATTGGGCGGCGCGCTCACGCAGGCCCAACAGCCCGAGTGCGCGCGTGTCTGCCAGTTCGCTCTGCGAAATGCCGCGCCCATCGTCACCAACGGTCAGGATCACGGTATGCCCTTCTTGCCTCAAAGAGACATCCACTCGTGTGGCCTGCGCATGGCGGCTCACATTGGTCAGAGCCTCCTGAAAAGTGCGGAAAATGCTGGTGCATAACGCCGGGTCGAGGCCTAGATCATTCTTGGGCAGGTTGAGCGTGCACGGAATAGCGGTCCGCCGGGAGAACTCCTTCGCCTGCCATTCCAGGGCGGCGTTCAGCCCCAGGTCGTCGAGCACGGCGGGCCGCAGTTCGGTGGCGATGCGTCGCATAAGGGCGATACTGTCGTCTACCAGCGTGTTCATGCCGCGAATGCGTTCTATCTTTTCATCGCCTTCCGGCAGACGTTTGGTCAGCCACCTCAGGTCCATTTTTAGGGCGGTCATGGACTGGCCAAATTCGTCGTGGACCTCGCGGGAAATGTTGGCGCGCTCGTCCTCCATGGCGGTCTGCCAGTCAGCGGTGAGGGCGCGCAGTTGTTGGTGAGATTGCGCCAGTTCCGCCTCCGCCCGCTTGCGTTCGGTGATGTCGCGATTTGCGCTGACGTATCCGGTAATCTGTCCGCGGTCATCGCGGAGCGTCATGGAAGATACTTCGACGGGAATCCGCGTCCCATCTTTGCGCACCTGGGTCGCCTCTCCACGCCAGTGCCCCGTCTCCGCGATCGCGCGCCTCATCCTATCGGCGTCCACCTCGGGCCATTCGGTACGCATGATTTCCAGTCCATTCTGCCCGAGGACTTGTTCCGCCTTCCAACCATAGAGAGCCTCGGCTGCCGCGTTCCATGCGGTTAACCGGTACTTGGCGTCCGATGCGACAATGGCATCGTTGACACTCTCGAGCAAAGCGGCCTGGTAGTGGATCTGCGCTTCCGCCTGCTTGCGCTCGGTAATGTCGTGGGCCACCCAAATAGCGGAATTGGACGACAACGGCGAGACCGTGGCCGAGAACCATCGATCTCGCTCACCAAAGCGCAGACTGTACTCGGCATTCACTAGTTGTCCGGTTTTCAGTGCCTGGCGGATATGATCGAGGAAGAAACCGGACTCGTCGGGCGGAAAGAACTCGCTGACGGTCTTGCCCAACATCTCGGACGCGGGACGGGCCAGATTTACCGGATTGGTCGGCGCGATCTCCAGATAGCGGCCGTCCGCATCAAAGACGATGACCACGTCCGTCATGCCTGCGAAAAGTGAGCGCAATTTGTCCTCAGATGCGCGCAGGGCTTTTTGCGCCAGCGTACGTTCAGTGGTATTACGAATATTGCATTGAATGACTGCTTTGTGATCCACCCGATAGACGTTGCTGACGAATTCCACCTGAACCAGCCGCCCGTCTTTGGCTTTGAGTGGCAAATCATGGTAGCGAATATAGTCCGCTTTTTGTAGTTGTTCAAAGGCTTCCTTGCTAGCTTCCACGTCTTTGAACGCACCGACCTCCCAAAGTTTCTTGTCAAGCAACTCTTCACGCGTATAGCCCAGCATATCGATCAAGTACGGGTTGACGTCGTCAATGGCTCCCGTCTTGGCGTCGAGAATCAATATCCCGTCCTGGGCGCTTTCAAACAAGCGACGGTAGCGCAGCTCTGAATCTCGCAGCGCCTGCTCCGGGCCGTAGCTATTCATCCTCGTCGCAATCTTCGGTTTGGCTTTGCTTCGTTTTGATTCCCCCCGGGCGGCGGATCCCGGCTTCGCTGAGTGCGCGCCGGGCTTCCTGTGCCTCGCCGTTTTCACCCGACTGCCTGCTGTTACCATGGCGTCTCCCATGCCCTTCAAAACTACCGCCCAATTCGGCGTTAGGTCGAAGATTGGCAAACGATTGTCTGGAAAAGTATACGTCTTTTTGGCGTCGTGTCATAGGTCTCCCCGGGATAATCTTGCGTGTCCTCATGGCGCACACGCGATCAATATCGCCGTGACGTATCTGGCCGCACCCCTGCCCGCGCAGCAAATACGCCGAACGGAACGGAGATAGCCGAGAAATGAAGCTCCGCCCGAACGGAAGCGCCCTATCCGCGCTTCGTTATTTGTAAGTGGTCCTGAATGCACAAATTATGAGTTACGCGTAAGTAAGTATATGGCGTCTATGCAGTGAGATACCGTCTAGGTAGTTCCCAGATTACAGGCAACTTTGTTGAAGGCGTATACGGCCTCTACGGCGTGTCACTGTCGAAGATCCCGCGCAGCAGGACAATTGCGCAGCGGGGCCGCGTTCGGCCGAGGCGGCTTCGAGCCGCCAAAGTGGCCTGCACTGTGTACTTTCGGTGTCGGTGATTGCCCGACCATTGCGCACCCCGTCGTAGATCCTGGCGTTCTTCGAGGGCGCCACGAAGGCGCGGGGCAGGCGAGTGTCGCCCATTCCGACGAAGTGGTCGGCGCTCTTCCTACCGTTCCAAGAGGAACCGGAACCCGCGGCCACCGCCGCGCAGTACCCGAAGGGTGAAGGTCCTCGCAGAGCGCAAGTCCCTGGGACAGGAGTCCTTGGGGCACCCGAATTGCGCCGCGGGGCCGCGTCCAGCGGCCGCCAGCAAGTCCCTGGGACACGAGTCCCAGGGGCACCCGAAAACAGGCAAGCCGACTCTAACGTCTGTTACATTGAAAATGCACTAACGATTTTGCTCGAGGCATCCGCGCAGCGATTTGTCATGAGAACGACGAGGAATTTGCTCTCATGGGACCACGGCGTACAAATGCCATTTACCGGGCACGCCTTTCAGCGCATGAACGCCGCGGTCATCAAATTTGATCCCCGAACCCCCAACCAAATCCTTGACGGTGCTCGAAACCAGGACTTCATTCGCGCCCGCATGAGCCAGCACCCGGGCACCGATGTGCACCGCGATGCCGCCCACCTTTTCACCGATCAATTCACACTCGCCCGTGTGCAAGCCTGCACGCACTGCAATGCCCAGCTTTCTGATCCTGTCCTGCGTCGCCAGCGCGCAGCGAATCGCGCGGGCAGGTCCATCGAAGGTCGCGAGGAAACCGTCCCCCGCCGTATCGATCTCATGCCCGCGGAATCGCGCGAGCTCTTCCCGGGCCACGGCATAGTAGGCGGCGAGCAAGTTGAGCCATGCCGCATCACCCAAATGCGCCGCGCGTTCCGTCGAACCAACAATGTCCAGGAAGAGCACACTTGTCAGAAAACGATCCGTCGCGACTGTTGCGTGTTTCCCTGTGATGAACTCTTCGATTTCGGCCAGGATCGGCCCGGGCGCGTACTCCCTGGGTATGTGCGCATTTCCGGGGAATTCAACAAAACGCGCGCCGGGAATGTGCGCCGCCAAATCGCGCGCGGCCTCGACGTTTGCCACGGGATCTCCCGACGTGTTCATTACCAGAGTGGGAACCCGAATCGCGGGTAAGATCGCGCGAGTGTCAATCTGCGCGTTCATTTCCTCTAGGGCGGCCAAGGCGGCAGGGCTCGCGGAGGCTTGCGCTTTGCGGAGCCACCAATCCAGGTAGGCGGGGTCAACATCATTCCCCAAACCCGCACCCCAGCCTGTAATGTATTCGCGCGAGGGCCAGGTGAGACGGGTATGCTGGATCAGTCTTTCCTGCTCGTCGGGTGTTGGTCCCCAGGGATAATCGCTCGCCTGGACCCAGCGAGCCTGAACCCCCCAAAGGATCAACGAACGCGTCCTTTGCGGGTACGTCGCCGCGAAAACACAGGCCATGTTCCCACCTTCTGAGTAGCCAAAGATGGTGGCCCGCTCGCTCGCGGCCGCATCCATCACCGCGCGGATGTCGTCCGTGCGCTCTTCCAACGTGGCTGCATTGGTGGGGCGGTCGGAAAGCCCGGTCCCGCGCTTATCGAAACGGATTAGCCGGCAGAACGAGCTGAATTTCTCAATAAACTGAACTTCGGGTGGCCAATCCCAGGAGAGATCGAGGTGCGACGTCGTACCCGGTGCCCAGACGACATCAATGGGGGCGTCACCGGTCACCTGGTAGGCGATGTTCACATCGCCACTGTGTGCATATTTGGTTTCAGGTCGCATATTGACCCATCCTTCGACGCGTCACGGCCGGATCGTTTCTTTGGTCGCGGCTGGGGGAGTGGGAAAACTCCTTTCCATTATCGCGCCATTCATGGACAAACGTGCTGCGTTAGCACCTGCTATCCCGCCCGATCCGCGCTTCGTTATGTGTAAGTGGTCCTGAATACACAAATTAAGAGTTACGCGTAAGTATGTATATGGCGTCTATACAGTGAGATACCGTCTAGGTAGTTCCGAGATTATAGGTAACTTTGTTGAAGGCGTATACGGCTTCTACGGCGTAGTCACTGTCGAAGATCCCGCGCAGCGGGACAATTGCGCCGCGGGGCCGCCGCAAGCGCCCCTGGGACTCGTGTCCCAAGGGCACCCGAATTGCCCCCACCTTCCAGAGGTCCCGCGCCGCGGGACGGCAGGGAAGGCGAATCTGCCCCGTGTTGCACTCAAAATTCGAAACTGTGGGGTTCAGCCCCGTTCCGGAGCAGATCAAAGTCGGCTGGATGCGCGGGTCGGGCGGCTCTTCTGAGTCTAGCTCTCACCCTTGCACCGTAAACAAACGCCATTCACTGGGAATGCCTTTAAGACTAAAGTCGCCTCGGTCCTTAAATTCAAGACCTGAGCCAACTACTAAATCCTTAACCGTGCGTGAGAGCCAGACTTCGTTCGCCTGCGCTTGCGCCAAGACCCGGGCAGCAATATGCACAGCCAGACCGCCGACATCCTCTCCCATAAGTTCAATCTCGCCGGTATGCAGTCCTGCCCGAATCTCAAGTCCCATGCGCTGGGATTCGTCGCTGATTGCCAAGGCACATCGAATGGCGCGACCTGGCCCATCAAAGGTCGCCAAACAGCCGTCGCCTGTGCCTTTGACCGTGCGCCCTCGAAACCGGCTTATTTCTTTAGACAACATGGCATTATGACTGTCTAACAAGTCGCGCCACTTGCGGTCGCCCATCTCTACCGCCCGCCTGGTTGAGTCCACAATGTCTGTGAAAAGCACCGTCGCCAATACGCGGTTAGGTTCTGTCGTTGGTCGCTGCCCGGTCAGGAATTCTGCGATCTCATTGGCAATAGCTTCCGTATCGCCAACCCACCAAGCGTGATCCTCTCCAGCCAGTTCCACTAACTTTGCGCCAGGGATGTGTTCGGCCAGATATCGCCCTTGCTCGACTTCTATCCCCACATCAGCGGTGCGATGCAAAACGAGTGTCGGAATATGTATGCTCGGCAAGATGGTGCTGACATCGATTTGCGAGTACATTCGAAGCAGATTGATCACTGTGGTGGGGCCAGCGCTTAAGCGCAAGAATTTTGCCCACCATTGGCGAAAACGTTCGTCATG
>JBGPAT010000155.1:0-6406 GCA_041480885.1 Anaerolineae bacterium | reverse complement strand
TTCGCCTCGACGATACGATCACCGCCGTTGGCCAAGAGATATCCTGAAAACAGGCCACTCCCCGGTCGATTTACGACGTGGAGAGGGACGCCGTTGACAAGCTGCAGATCAATCGGCCGCGGCAGTTCCGCCGAATGCGGCTGCAGATCGGCCGGGCGCTGATCCAAATTGGCATGGGTATTGGCGCTCTCTTCGGGCAGGATGCGCAGATCAACCCGGCCGGCGGTAAACGTCGCCCGGGCCACGTCCCGCATCTCGCTGATATCCATCATGTAGCCGCCACCCACAAGCTGATGGAACACCATGTGGCACTTGGGCAGAAGTGCCAGCACTTCTTCAGACGCAAATGCATAGATCAGGCAGCTGTCCTGGAAGGAGTCGGAGATGTGACCCTCGACTAATCGGCCGGAGCGGACGGGACCCACCACAGCCGCTGGCAGGGGGTTCACCGAATCAGGGGTCGGAGTCGATCCCGAGGCCGGTACCAAGCCGGCGTCCACGGAGAGATCATCCGAGGAAACGATCACTTCGGCGCGACCCGTGGAAGGCTCGGCATCGCTATTGCTGGCAGGGTCGCCGCCATCTGTCCTCGTGAACCTCAGGTTAGCCGGTCGTTGAAATTCCACCGCGTACTTGCCAGGCTGCACGTTGAAACCGTAATAGCCATTAGAGTTGGTGCTTGTGCGGTCAATCAAGTTGCCATATCTGTCATAGAGATTGACGCAGAGACCGCTGATCCCGCCTTCACCTACATCCTGCAGACCATTGCCATTGGCGTCCAGCCACGCTCGATTCCCGAGCAGCGTTGCGGTTTGGATGAAAGGCTCGGATCGCGTAACGCAACCGCCTTGAAGGGGCACTTCAGGCGCTGGAAACGCTCCATAGAAAACGCCCAGGAAGCGTGTGGCCCCCTCGGTGATGTAGAACTCGTACACAACGGGCGCGAATGAAAGCCCGGCCTGCGGGCGCGCCGTGGCCGGGAAGTCCGAGATCGAGATCAGGACCGCCGGGATCTTGAGAAGCGAGCGGTCCGCCACGGGTTCGCCCGTGAGGGGGTTGATATGGGCTGCCGTCGGTGTTGGTAAGTTTGGCGCGGCAGTGGGGGACGCCTCAGGACGCCTTGCGGTAGGTGTTGGAGTCGACCCTGTCGATTGGCACCCACCTGACAGACTGATGGCCCACAGAAGGAGGAGGCTTACTAGTGCCGGAGACTTGCGTGGCATGGCTCGACCATTGCCCGCGGGCTCCGATTGCCCGGCGCGTTTTCGGCATCCGGGGAGACGGTCCGGCAGCCGGAAAAAGGAGTGCGGGAGCGGCCGCTGCTCACCTCGCTTCACCCGCGGGCGCTAGATACTGCAGCAAATACACTCCGCGGCTCTGCTCTTGCAATAAGCTGTACGGCGTCACGATGATCACCCAGGTATGACCCGGCTTGAGCGCGATCGCCGATCCGTCCTTATTGAGGAATCTGATGGGACGGCGGAGGCCCGTCGTTTGCTCATATGGCCCCGATTTGGTCGTCCATTCAATCGGCAACATCTCTCCGTTGCGAAATAGATTCCCTTCGCCCATCGCGCCTTGATCGAGCTGGATGTCAAGGTTTGTGGGAGTGACGACGCGCGCATCCGCCATGAGTGCGATCACGTTTTCGAAGTGCAGCTGCCTTCCAGTTAGACGGTCAACCTCGGGGTGCAGAACGCCTGGTGCATTCTTGTCACCCGTGTCGACATAGCGCAGATAGGACTCGTAGAGCGGGTCATAGGTCCAGCCTGACTGGTTCAAGCTTTCAAAGAATACATTGATCCGCGAAGCAGGCAGACCGTTTGGCGGCACGGTCTGGGAGAAAACGTTGCTGGAATAGTCGAACGGCCGACCGGCCATGTGCCGCATGTTGTCCTCTGCCACGGCTTTCATCCGGTCAATCGTTAGCATTTCTCCGCCGCCCACGGTTTTGTGCACCACGAAGGCGCAATGTGGCAGTTTGGACAGCACCTCCGGTGAGGCGAAGGCATAGATCAAACAACTATTCTGGAAGAAGCCAGCGATATACCTGTAGAGCAGGCGGCCGGACCGCACCGGGCCGACCTCCGGTTTGGGATCATGCTTCGGATCAGGCGTGGGCGTTGTGTACGATGGATCCGGGACCATGCCGGCATCCCAGGTCGTCTCATCCTGCTCCACATGGATTGCCGGCGTCTCGCCCGTTGAAGGATCAACATCGCTGTCATAGTTCTCGTCGCCGACGTCGGCTTTGGTGAAAGCCAGATGAGCTGGCCGGCCAAATCGGATGGAGTATTTCTGTCCCACCTCCACGTTGAAACCATAGATGCCATTGGTATCAGTTGTCGTTTCCTGTATGAGTTGGTGCTCAGCATCATACAGGGAGACGCAGATGCCGGGAACACCGCCTTCGCCGGCGTCTTGTTTCCCATTCACATTTGTATCCAGCCATACTCGCCTTCCAAGTAGAGTTGCGGTCTGAGTGAAGCTCCCTCGCCTAATGATGCACTCTCCGGTGATTGGCACTTCTGGTCTGGGAAACTCCCCATAGAAGGCAGCCAGAAAACGCGATTCGCCTTCCGTGATGGAGAACTCATACACATAAGGGGCAAAGGATAGTCCGGCTTGTGGACGCGCGGCAGGCGGAAAGTGCGAGATCGAGATTAGCACGGCCGGAATCTTCAGCAAGTCGGGATCAAGAACAGGCTGGCCAGTGAGCGGGTTGATGCCCGATGGGAAATTCGTCGAATCTGGTCCGTAGACGATCGGAGCCGAGGTAGGTTGGGGAGGAACCTGCGTACGAGACGAACTGGGCCTCAACGGCGCCGCCGTGGTCTCGCCGGCATGGGCGGCGCTTGTGACCTCGGGCGCAGCCACGGATGGACCGCAGCCTTGTAGCGCAATCGCGAGGGCTGCGACTGTCGTCCAGTTCCCACGGAGCGTCCGATGTGATACCAGCGGTAGTCTAGGTCTGCTCAATGCCTCCGGCAAGCGGACCGTGAATCCATCCACATGCAAGTGCGGCGCCGAGCCCTGATCAACATCCTCTGGTCTCAGACTCGGCGCGGCAGAGCGTCTAACGCTCGGCACTCTCGAATCCTGCCCGGATGCGTTTCCATGTGTCTGGAAGCGTCTCAGGAAGGACGCGGGTCTCCGCCAGCGTGGACATGAAATTCGTGTCGCCAACCCAACGCGGAACTACGTGGATGTGCACGTGCTCCTTCACGCCGGCACCAGCCGCGTCCCCAATATTCAGGCCCACATTGAAGGCCTCTGTATTGTAGATGCGGCGGAGGACACCGGTAGCCAACGACGTGAGTTCCATCATCTCGGCCCGGTCGGCCGCGGGCAGCTCTTCCAGATTGGGCTTATGCTGAACCGGCACGACCATGACGTGGCCGCTTGTATATGGATACCGGTTCAGGATCACGTACGCCAGCGCTCCCCGGTGAACGATCAAGTTCTCTGGACCGTCCTGCATGGCCTGAGCCTGGCAAAATACGCAACCGTGTTCCTTGCCGTGGTTTTCGATGTATTCCATACGCCAAGGGGACCAGATATGCTTCATGCGCTCAGTGGAAACGATCGCGCCGTGCGTGACCAACGCGAGCCTTCTTGCTTCATTCTATCATCCGACGTTGCCGCCGGGGGTACAGTTTTACTGCGGTTCCGGCAACGGTTCTTTCATGCGAATTCGTTGACATTCCACCCCCAATTGAGTATCCTCCTCTCTGATGCAGCCCTCGCTGTTTGCCTCCGTGCAATGGAGCGTGTCGGCTCTCACCAAGTACATCCGTGAGGCGCTTGAGTCCGATGTCCGCCTTCAGGATGTCTGGGTGGAAGGGGAAATCTCAAACATGTCCCGGCCGGCTTCCGGTCATGTCTACTTTACATTGAAGGACGTGCAGGCCTCTCTCCGCTGCGTGATTTGGAAGTCAGGCGCGGCGCGCCTGGGCATCTCGCTTCTGGATGGTCTTGCAGTCGCCGCGCACGGCAGGATCGGGGTCTATGAAGGCGGCGGGCAGTATCAGCTGTATGTGGATCAGGTTAGAGCGATGGGCGAGGGCGCGCTATATCAGGAATTCCTTCGTCTGAAGGCTGCCTTGGAGGCCGAGGGCCTGTTCTTGCCGGAACGCAAGCGAACTATCCCGTCATTTCCAAAGCGCATAGGAGTGGTGACTTCCGCAACGGGCGCGGCGGTGAGGGACGTCCTGCAGACGCTGCGGCGGCGCCTGCCTCTGGCAGAGGTCGTGCTAGCGACCGCAGCAGTTCAGGGGGACGAAGCGCCGGCACAACTTGTGCTGGCGATTAATAGTCTCAACCGCCTGCTGCCGAGACCGGATGTCATCCTGCTGGTGAGAGGCGGCGGTTCCATCGAAGATCTCTGGGCTTTCAATGATGAGCGCCTCGTGCGAAGCGTTGCGGCAAGTGCAATCCCCGTGATCTGCGGCGTGGGGCATGAGACTGACTTCACACTCGCCGACTTCGCTGCAGACCTGCGCGCGCCGACGCCTACCGCCGCCGCCGAACTTGCAACGCCGGTGACCCTGTTGGATCTGCGCGCCAGCGTGCGGACTGCGACCGCTCAACTCACGGATGGGGCCCAGGCTTTCCTGCAGGAAGATCGCAACGCGGTCGTCATTTCTGCGAACGACCTGCGCTTCCAGTCTCCTGCGCGACGAATCCAGAGCGACCGGCAGCGCCTCGACGACCTGGCGCGGCGCGCCTGGAGGGGCCAGTCTCATCACCTGGCTTTGGCAGCCGAGGGATTGGATGGCTTGAATAAGCGCCTCGCTGCGCTGAGTCCAGTCCGGGTCTTGGATCGTGGATACGCGGTGGTTACGCGTCGGGAGGACGGCGTCCTCGTCCGCAAGGTCGCGCAAGCCACGGACGGAATCAGTATCCGTGTGTCTGATGGCGAATTCGAAGCGGATGTGATCCACCGTGGCCCATAGCACACAGGGAGCCCCATGCCAAAATCATCTGCCCCGAAAGCAATCGATGACATGACCTACGAATCAGCCTTCACTGAGCTGCAATCCATTGTCACCGCGCTGGAGAATGAGCCGCGCTCTCTGGATGACGCCATGTCCCTGTTTGAGCGAGGTCAGGCTCTCGTCAAACGTTGCACTGAATTGCTGGATACGGCTGAGTTGAAGGTCAAGCGGTTGTCGGGCGAAGATTTGGTCGACTTGCCGGAGGAATGAAATGGGTCCTGCAGGGCTGCTTGCCAACCGCGTATTGATCTGCATGCTGGCCGCGTGGGGAACGGCTCAGATCGCCAAGGTGCCGCTGGAGTATCTGCGTACAAGGCGCTGGCAATGGGGCTGGCTTCTCACCACGGGCGGCATGCCCAGTTCGCATTCGGCTTTGATCGTGGGCGCCACCAATTCGGTGGGCTTGTACCTCGGCTACGACAGCGCCTTGTTTGCCCTCGGCGTAGCCATTGCCATGATTGTCACGTATGACGCCGCAGGCGTCCGGCGCCAGGCAGGCATGCATGCCGAACGCATCAATACTCTGTTTGAGGAATTGCTGAAGGGGCACATCTGGGACGAGGATGAGCTGCGGGAAGTCCTCGGCCATACACCCCTGGAAGTCACCGGCGGCATTCTGTGGGGACTGGTTGTTACGACCGTCTTGTGGTTGATCTGGAAATAATCGCCATCTGTGTGAAGACACCGGCTTCGTCGCAGCCAGACCGCCTCAGCGGCCGTGACCCACTCTGCGCATGACGACCTTGTAGACGATCTGCAGCTCTGGGACTTTCAGCGCCCACATTATCAGCCCGTAGACCGTGCCGCCGAGGGCGACCCCGCCCAAGCCAATCAGCCAAGGGGAGCCCGCGCGGTTCGACCACAGCAGAAGCGCGGCACTCATGCACACGACACCCGCCGCCGCTTGCAGGAAGCCGCGCCCAAGGCTGCTGCCCTCCAATGTTTTCAGGCGGTGGCGCATGACCAGGAATAGCGTGCTCACCTCCAAGGCTGTGGCAAATGAGTTGGCAAGCGCCAGGCCGCCGTGAGGCATCCAGCCAATGCGTGCAAAGAGCCCCGGGAAAGTGAGACTAAACAGGACGTTCAATCCCATTGCTCCAGCGCCGACGATGACCGGGGTCTTGGTATCGTGTTGCGCATAGAAGGCGCGGGTCAGCACCTCTAACATCGAGTGTCCGACCAAGCCGGCCGCGAACCAGAGCAGCGCCCACGAGACCAGCGCCGTCATGCTTGCATCGAACTCTCCTCGCTGATATAGCAGCGCCACGATTGGCCTGCCCAGGATGATCAAGCCAAGGCTGGCGGGTGCAGCAAGCAGCAGCACACCCCGCAGGCTGGCTGAGAGAGAGGCGCGGAGCTCGTCGAACTTTCCGAGAGCATGCTGCGCTGAGAAAGTCGGCATAGCCGCG
>JBGPAT010000154.1:0-6408 GCA_041480885.1 Anaerolineae bacterium | reverse complement strand
TAATTTCTGCAGGTAATAAGGCGTCGCAATCAAAAGGTACTTATTGGTAGCCGCAGGCTTTAGCCTGCGCCGGCACAGGCTGGAAAGCCTGTGCTACCAATTGATTGCGAAGTGATATAAAAAGCGTGGGTCAGCGATCTGACCGGCGTAGCGTGGGGCAGCCAGTCGCTCAGCGAACCAGGGCAAGGCGCCAATGAGCATGAAGCCAAGAGCAACCCAGACTATCCGCGTGTGGTCCCGGCCCGTCGGTGCGGGATCTCTCACGGCTTCAAGCAACCGCGTGGCGTTGGCTCCCAGAAGCAATGCAAGCATTGAGAGAACCTCGGCGGTGCCAATCGCAAAGTAGAAGTACGCGACCCAGTCAGCCGGCAGGTCATACCGCCATCCCGAAAACCGTCCAATGCCATTTGCGAGCGAATACCCAAACGAAAAAGCCAGGGGCAGCAATCCGATCCATTTGAAGCGCCTCCAAGCGGCGCCCAACCCCAATGCAATAATCGCCAGATAAAACACTACCAGCAGAAAGTTGAACCAACTCAGCTGTCCGCTCCAGTTCAGCCAATACAGATTGATCGGCGCACTGAGACCATTGTAGGGTTCAATGAGCGGCAGCGCGAGCAAACAATTGATCTGAGTGGCCAGCGAGTGGGTAGCGATAAAACCCAAGACAAATGCTGGATCGCGCACTGCAAATGCCAAAAGAGTGCCAATGAGGCTCTTACCCTGCAAGTCTACGCTGTTAATGTCCAGATTGCCTGTATATCTATACTGGCTGGCGACAATCTGGTATTGGAAAGGTGCGTCCAAGGTCAATTGACCGCTCCGCAGGTAATTGTGCAGCAGCCAAGGCAGTAGCACGATCGCCAATGTCCCAAGGAACCAAGCCACCGCCGGCGCCCAGCGTTGAATCTCTCTGTACGTTAGGGCGGCCAACAGCAGCAGAAATGGGAGAATGAGGACCGACTGCGTTCTCAGCAGGAGCAGCAGTCCGAGTACACCCCCTGCCACCACGGCACTTGATTTGTCGCGCCGGCGCAGCCAGCCGAGGGCAGCCAAGCAACCCCCAAGAATGAGAAGCAAAGTCGGTAAATCGACAAGCAAAGTCTTGGTGTCGGAAACCCGAGTTTGCGAGGATACCAGTAGAGTAGTCCACTCGCGGAATACTGCAATCAGCGCCGCGATAATCCCGGCGGCGCGGCTGTGCAGATTACTTCCGAGAAAATAGAGCATTACAGGGATCAAAGCCAGCACTAGCGTCTGACCCGCGATGATGAGATCGTAGCGTTCCCCCAGGGCCAAATGCAGCGCACTGAGCAAGACGACGTATAGGGGCCGCGTCGGAATCTCGCCCAAATACGGATAGCCGATTAACAGACTGTGCGCCATCGAATCGTAATATCCCGCATCCGAATTCGGAAAGGGCTGGTTCGCGGGCGGTCCGATGGGCGCGTAGAAGCTGTTCTGCATCACCGAAAGTGGGACACTTAACCAGATCACAGCGGCGGCGACCCACAGGCCCGCGGCGATCCACACATCCCACCTCGACGGGGCAAAGCGCAGCCCGACAAGCAAAATTCCAAGACCAGCCAGGATTGCAGCGACCAGCTGCCAGCCCATCACGGGCACTCCCGGTTCACCCCGGTACGCCGGGTCCGGCGCTACGCCTACCCGAGTCGCGACTATCAGGCAAACCGTCAGAATGAGCAGGGCGAAGGCAACGATGGCAGGCCGAGCAATTCGCTTGAGGATGCCAAGCTCATCGCTGTGAAATCCGTGGCGTTCGACGATCAGAAAGAGCAAGAGCTGAAGGTCGAAGGCAAGGATGTACAGAAGGATGACGCCGAGACGCTGATAATATGGCAGAAGAACTTCGGGGGCGGCGTAGCGCAGTAGGAAAAGGACCACGGCCAGAAAAAACGACAGCCATGCCAAGGCAAGGATTCCGGCTGGACGCGCCAGCGGCGTGAGCGAAGCCGGAGCGCGCCACGCGCAGTACGCCCACAGCGCTACTGCTGCGGCAAGCAGACCCAGCATCACCAGCCGCGTGATCGAGAATCCACCCGCACCCCGCGGTATAAGGGCCAGCACGAAGAAGGCGGCTCCCGCCTCGAGAGCCGCCAAAATGAAGAAGCTTTGCCACTTAGTTCGATCGAGAGTCACCGCCGCCTCAACCTACTGCTCGATCCCAGAAGCCCGTACTCAGCCCCTCAAGGTCTGCCTGCATCCGAGGCCAGACGTTACCCAGCGCAAGAAATCCTGCACTACTCAAAACTGGAAACCACCTCGCGCCGAGACCACTTTGTAGGAATAGTTGCTGACGTAAGTGAGGAGTCGATCCTCGAGTGTGCCCCAATCCTTTGAACGCATAAGCTCGCGGGCTTTGGAGGCGTTGTCGGCCAGGAGGCCGACTTGTATCTGTGGATACGCGCCGAAAACCGTTGCCCAAGCGTCGATGGGCTGAAATCCAAGTCGCTGTATCCCCGGCACCCACTCGCCAATCACGAATTCGAAATATTCCTGTTCGTGATCGGCTGCAATATCCCAAGTCATTATGACTTTCACAGACACGTTGTTCACTCGCGCTGGTAATCCAGAACCGCAACGTGCGTTTCATCCGGAAGGGCGCTGCGTACAACTTTGAGCGAGGGTTGACTTTCTTGTTTGCTCAAACCCATTTCCTTGAGGAACTTGCTGAGCGAATCAAGCGCAACTTTCACGTCAGCGGTCGCATAGTGCATGGGCACGACGATATTCGGCTCCAGGAGACTCACAACCTCAGCTGCTTTGGCCGCATTGAGTCCACCCCCGCCGCCCACGGGGACCAGGGCCACGTTGATCGTTCCCAGTGCCTCGATTTCCGACTGGGTTGGAATTTGCCTGAGGTCACCCAAATGTGCGACGGTCAGCCCGTCGTAGTCGAAAACGTAGGCCGTGTTACGGAATGGCTCCTTGCCTTTTTGGCCGGAACCAGCCTCGTCCGTTTGCACACCCGTGATGAATACGCCGCCGATTTCAAACTCGCCCGGTCCCTTGATGACGTGAGAAGTGCCCTTGATGGCCTCTGAGTTGTTATGGCCTGGTGCGTCGTGGCTGACAGTCACAATGTCTGCCTTGAGCTTCAGCGGTGAATACCCAATTGACTTGTGGTCAAACGGATCGACAACGACGGTGGCCATCCCTCGTTCCGCAAGCCGGAAGCAGGAATGTCCATACCAAGTGATCTCCATGCGACAACCTCCGACGGCGGATTATACCCTAGGCAACAGAGTGCACTTACGGGATGGTTCACGCCAACGACGTGACCGCTCAGAACGGACAGGATATGCTGAGGACTGGGATGGAGGCATGTCGCCTGAGCACGTCGCGGACCGACCAGAAGCACCACGCCGGCATCCGCAAGCGAGCAGGCGAGTATACTTTATTGAAAGTGGACGCAGTGCTGCTCCAACCTCGTCACTCGCGAGAGGCCCGTCTGATCACAACAGGGAAAGGCTGGCGTCTTGGAATCCCGGCGGGAGGACCGACGCGCTATCGCGTCTCCCAGCTTGACGATCAGCGAGGCCTTGCACGGCATTCCTACCTCTGGCAGCCGCCTCTGACCTTGAACCTGCTCGCTCGGGTCTCGTCTGTATCGCCACCTGGCACGTGGGGCTTCGGGTTCTGGAACGATCCATATGGATTCTCATTTGGTCCTGGCGACAAATTCCTGCGCCTTCCCGCGCTGCCTCAGGCCGCCTGGTTCTTCGCGGCATCACCGCGCAATTACCTTTCTTTCCGTGATGATAGACCGGCGAACGGCTTTCTCGCACAAACCTTTCGGAGTCCGCGTTTCCACCCATCGCTCATCGGTGCCGCCCTCGCATTCCCCTTCGCGCCAACGACTACTCGCAAGCTGCTCCGCCAGTTCATAGCAGAGGACGCGGCGACCGTGCAGGTTGATCCGACGCAATGGCACGCCTACCGCCTCATCTGGTCAGACGCGCGCTGCGTGTTTAGTGTGGACGGCGCCGTCGTCTTGCGGACGGCGATCACCCCAACGGCACCGCTTGGCCTCGTGATCTGGATCGATAATCAGTACGCGGCCTTCGATCCCAACGGGACGCTGCGTTGGGGGATGGAAGAAAACCTCGACGAAATTTGGCTGGAGATCGAGAGCCTTCAGCTCGAGGCTGGATCACCGAAGTCTGGTACGCCGGAGGACTAGATCGCCGGCCAGAAACGTGCAATCAGCGCAGCTGTGAAGGGTAGCACGTGTAGGACGGCGTCCAGCACGAGCCCGAGAATGAGGAAGCCCCCGAATTGCCGATTGTGATTAAAGGTCACGGCGGAGAACCACGTAGGCCAGGCGGGATAGCCTTGGGGCGGGCTTGCAGGCCGCGGGCTGCTGAGGAGCTTGATCGCGCGCATGGCGTGCTTGAACGCGAAGAACACGATCAGCATTATGGGGGTGAAATAGCGTGGAACGAACACTAGATAGGTGATGACCAGATAGATGAGAAGCAGCGCGGCTTGATCCACGAGGCGAGCCGTTCGTTCCCCGACGCGGACGGGAAAAGTGCCGACGCCCCTGCTCAGGTCGTCTTCACGTTTGTCAATGTGTTTTCCGACATTGATACTGGCGACACCCAGCCCGTAAGGCACGCCGGCGAGGGCAACATTCCAATTCCACGCGCCCGCGAGCACGAAATAGACGGTGCCGATCATCACCGGGCCCCAGATGAGGAAGATCGCAAGTTCGCCCAGCCCCCAATACTTGAATGGGTATGTGTACGCCAGGAGCACGAGTGCACCGAAGGCGAACATGCCAATCGTGATCGGGTTGAATCCCGTGTAGATTACTGCATAGAAACCCGCCAGGGTAGCCAGCACTCCAGTAATGAAGAACCAGGTCAGCTGCTGCCGGTTCGTCCAGAATCCCTGCGCAAGCGGATGAACACCGTATTGAGTCCGGAAGTAATTGTCCTTGTCGACACCGCGGCTGTAGTCGGTGTAGTCGTTGAGCAGGTTGTTGGTGCCATGAGCGACAAACAAGCCCAGCGTGATCACAATCCAAGGAATCCACGAGAAGTGCCCATCGCGCCACGCCAGCAGTCCTGCGATCACACAAGAGTAGACGGTGACGAGCGTAACGGCTGAACGCGTGGCGATCAGCCACTTCGATACAACGTCCAATGCCTCCCACTGCCGCTTGTCATCCAACTTGATCAGCTGCCAGATGGCTTTTCGCCACATTGCGAAATTGATGCCCATTTTCCACTCCTCTCCACCTGATTTCGCTCAGGATTATACGACCTTGGCCTGAGAATTGCGCCGCGCATGCGACCAGAAAACCCAGACCGGAAAGATCTCCGTCTGCGTCGCGGCGAGATTCTCGATGGCCAATGGATTCTAGCGCCAGAAGTGCGCAGTGAAGGGCAGCAGGCGCAGTGCGGCGTCCAAGATCACGCCCAGCAAGAACCACATTCCGAATGAGCGATTATTGACAAATGAAAGCGGCGCGAAGTAGAGCGGCCAACCGCCCTGTCCGTCGGGAAAGCCGTGGGGGCGTGTGTCCGGCTTAGGCTTCAGCAGCGCCGGCACCGTCTTCAGGAGTGATGGTATTGCGAGTAAAGTGATCGCCAGAACTGGTGTGAAGAACCTGGATGCAACAAGATAGGCCGTGATCGCGTATGGGAGAAACATCATGACCAATACTAAGTAGCGTGCGGTTCTCTCACCGATCAAAACCGGCACCGTGAATATTCGCTTCTCACGGTCAATCGCCAGCTTGTCGATGTGCTTGCCGAAGATTACGGTCGTGACGCCGAGCACGTACGGCAGGCTTGCAATCACGACGTTCCAGTCCCAACGGTGCGCCAACACATAGTATCCGCCCCCGATCATCAGCGGGCCCCAAACCAGCAGGACGGCCACCTCCCCCAAAGCCAGGTACTTGAGCGGCCACGTGTAGAAGAGGACAAAGAAAGCACCAAGGCCCAGCAATGCCAGGATTCCCGAATCCCAGCCGTCGACAGCAAGCAAATATACGCCGGCGAGCAGAGCAAGTAAGGCAGTCACGGCGAAGTAAGTCAAGTGCTGGCGCTTGGTCATGAGTCCGCTGGCAACAGGCTGCGCTCCATAGATGGTGCGAAAGTAGTTGTCCTTGTCCACGCCGCGCACGTAGTCGGTGAAATCGTTGAATATGTTGTTGGAGGCATGCGCCATGATCAGGCCAAAGGTCAAGGCAAGCCAGGGGAAGAAATGGAAACTACCGTCGCGCAAAGCGAAAATGCCGGCCAGCGCAGCCGATAAGAAAGTCATGACAAGTACTGCCGCCCGAGTGGATATCAGCCAGCGCGACACCAAGTCGAGGCCATCCCACTCTTCTTTCGAGACCTCGGGTATGACGTTTAGAGCCTTACGCCACAT
>JBGPAT010000153.1:0-6432 GCA_041480885.1 Anaerolineae bacterium | reverse complement strand
CAGGGGGTAACAGGCTCTAGGCCCGCGTTGTCAGGCATCGGCGGATGGCCGGTGCAATCGCCGTGAGATCCGCTAGGTCCACGGCAAAAGCGCGTCGGACGGCCGGTGACCCGATGAGCAGGGCAGGCACTTTGGCATCCGTGTGGCGGCGCGTTGACAGGTCCTCCATGTTGCCGTGGTCAGAGGTGATGAGAACCAGTCTGTCGTCCTTCCACGTCGCGACGAGTCCTCCGAGCACAGCGTCGAATACTTCCAGCTGCTCCAACGCCCAACGCATATCCTGTTTGTGACCGGCGTAATCTGTCGCCCAGTACTCAAAGAGCGAAAAGTCATATTGGTCGGCCAGTCGCGCAAGCGCCTGTCCTGCCTGATGCGGACTCAAGATCGGGGCATCGGGGAACCCGAGCGTCGTTGTCCAGCCCAAGCCGGTGAAGTCCGCTGAGAGAGCGCGGCCCGCGTACAGGTCGTCCTTGTTGAAGAGTGGCATGCCCGCGGATGTGACTGCCAGCGGGATGGCGGAGTAGAGACGCCTGCCGGAAGCCACCGCATGAAAATAGCGAGGTGGGTACGCGTTTAGCAAAGCTGCAGAGGCTCCCGACTCTTTCAATTGTGAAAACAGATTCCCGTTCACCAGATACCTTGCAACAGCGGCGTTCGGCTTTGGACCATAGTGCTCACTCACCTCCGCAGGAACATTGATTCCCGTGAGCAGCACGGCCTGTCCCGTGGCGGACTGAGGCAGGCCGGCGACACCCAGCGCTGCGTCAAGGGCCAACAGCGTGGCGCGCTCGCCGACGAATGGAACTGAGGACGCAAGCAAGGGACTGCCCCCGAGAAGGTTGCGCAAGTTGCGCATCGGGGCGCGGGCGAATGGGTTTGTCGCCCCATTGTCCGGCCCGAGTCCTACGCCATCGAGGAAGATGAAGAGAATATGCATTCAATCACAGGAAATGGCTATTGCTGCGCCCTGGAGGGCGGCGTTTGGAGCCCGGACCTAGCTACCCTGGGACACTTCCTGATAGAGGAACCAGGCAGACGGGCGGCTGCGCTTGTCCACGCCGTCGGTCCGGGAGAGCAAACGAAAGCCGCAGGTCTCAATCATGCTGAGGGTGGCATCGTCCAGGCCAGGGCCCGCGTGCTCCGCAGCGGTCCTAAAGAAGCCATACATCAGCCAATGCCCGCCCGTGCCCAGCAAACGCCGAAGTTGTTTCAAATAGGCATGTCGGTCTTCAATGCCGTGGAAACAACCCAGATCCAAAGCCAGGTCAAAAGGACCCGTGATGGCATCCAGGCGAGTGACGTCTCCGACGGATAACGTGGCGGATGCGTGTCCAGCTCGAATTTTGCGCCGCGCAATCCAAATGGCCGTCGCCGCAAAGTCAATGCCTGTAACCTGCCAGCCATTTCGAGCAAGGGTGAGGACGTTGGTTCCGGACCCACAACCCAGGTCGATTGCGCGGCCCGCAGGATGATGGGCGATGAAATCAAGGAGCTCAGGCGGGGAAATACCACTGTCCCACGGGGGACGTCCCAGGTACGAGAGAGTGAAGCGCAGCCGGTGAAGCATGGATCAGTTGTGGGGAGCCACTGCCGCGCGCAGTTCATGCAGATCGATCTCGCCCATGTTCCGCCAGAGTTCCAAACCTTTTGCATCAACGAGTATGTGGGCCGGCGCGTGCTCGAAATCGTACATGGATCCAAGCTCGTGTTCCACCGGGGATTGGCGCTTCGTCCGCCGGATTCTCAACCGGGGGTGCAGCTCATTTTCAAGCCCTGCCACAGAGGATTTATGTGCGGCGCAAGTATTTCAGTAGGGAGACTGAAACTCAAGCTGGACGGATATCCGCCCGCGGACGGTGCTCTGGACCACCGGGCCATTGCCCTCAGCCCCCTCAGTTTCGGATGAAGGATGAACGACTCCACGAGCGGCGCGACAATCATCGTTCCGAATGACGAGAAATGCGTGGGCTGTGGCTATCCGACGAGCAGGGTCAGACCCGCCAAAGCCGTGAGGACCAGACCGATCCACGAAAAGGAGAGGTGGTTGCAGATCCGTTCCATAGTCAATTCATGTTTGCAGCAGTCCGCTCTTTGACAATTCAAGTCTCTTCTCTTACAATAATGCCGCTTGCATCAAGCCAGAAGTGCCGCTTTACGGGGGCATGGTATGGCACCAACGGGTCGCGGCTCGGCAAGTGGAGCGCGTCCACGGAAGCCTGCCATTTGCAAGAGACTTAGAATGGAGATTTGTGACCGGAGGGCTAGGCAAAAAACCGCGTTAGACAGGCATCCAAGGGGAACGCGTCGCGATTAGCGCCGCAGGAAGGGCTATTATGAAAGAGTATACCACCGAGTTTATCCGCAATATTGCGATGGTCTCGCATGGTAGCGCGGGCAAGACCATGCTTGCGGAGGCACTTCTCTACCTTGCAGGTGCGACCACCCGCCTAGGCAAGATCGACGATGGCAGCACGGTCTCCGACTGCGATGAAGAAGAAATCCGGCGCAAGATCTCTCTTTCCACCAGTGTTCTGCCCCTGGAATTCCGCGACCATAAGGTGAATTTGCTGGATCCGCCCGGCTTCACGGATTTTGTTGGTGAAGTGGTTTCAGCGTTGAGCGTTGCGGACGGAGCGCTGGTGCTTGTGGACGCAGTCGCAGGGATGGAGGTCGGAACTGAGATTGCGTGGCACTACGCCGATGACTTCCATCTGCCGCGATTTGTCGTGATCAGCAAGCTGGATCGCGAGAATGCAAGTTTCGCCAAGGCCTGCGCCTCGGTTGAAGAGTTTCTGCTGACCGGAGAGCACAGACTTGTAAAAGTGCAGCTGCCCATTGGCGAAAAACATGATTTCAAGGGCGTAATTGACCTGATCTCAATGAAAGCCTACATGGGGGAGGGCAAAGCTGCGACGGATATTCCGGCGGACCTCGTCGCGGCCGCCAAGGAGGCCCACGGCATCCTGGTGGAGGCGGCAGCGGAGGGCGAGGATTCGTTGTTGGAGAAATATCTGGAGAAGGGTTCGCTCTCTAACGATGAGCTTATCCATGGCTTGAGAAAAGTGGTCGGATCGGGCACCTTTGTGCCCATCTATTGCACCGCGGGCGGGCATGGGGTTGGAATGATGCCGCTGCTCAACGGAATGCTTGATCTACTGCCATCGCCTTCGCAGGCCGTTCAAAGAGCGGCGCAGGGCAGGGAAGCTCAGGAACCACTGCTTGCATCTGACACCACCCCACTGGCAGCCTACATATGGAAGACCACGGCTGATCCCTTTGTCGGAAAGCTGACATATTTCCGCGTTTTTTCCGGCACCATTCAAGCTGATGCGCACGTGTGGAACCAGAACAAAGGCGCGGAGGAACGCATGTCGGGCCTCCACCTTCAGCGCGGTAAGGAACAAATCCCGGTCAAGACAATCCATGCAGGAGATCTGGGTTGTGTAGCGAAGCTGTCCGTAAGCGCAACCGGCGACACCTTCTGTGACAAGAATCACCCTCTGACGGTTGCCGCACCCCAATTCCCTGCGGCGCTGTTCCGAGTCGCAATTGGTCCGAAGACCCAGGCCGATGCGGCCAAGATTACGCCAACACTCACTCGCCTGTGCGAAGAAGACATGACGCTTTCCTGGTTCAACGAGCGGTCCACCGGAGAGACCGTCCTCCAGGGAATGGGCGATCAACACATTGACGTGGCGATCCATCGCGCCCAGGCCAAATTCCAGGTAGGACTCATCACACGCGAACCCAAGGTGCCCTATCGTGAAGGCATTACGAAGAAGGCCTCAGCGCAATATCGCCATAAGAAACAAACCGGGGGCGCCGGGCAGTTTGGCGAAGTGCACCTGCGGGTTGAGCCGCTGCCCACTGCGGACTTCGAATTTGCTGATGAACTGGTGGGCATGAACTTATCTCGCTCCTACTTGCCAGCCATCGAGAAGGGGATCAAGGCGAGTCTGGAGCAGGGCGTCTTCGCCGGCTACCCATTGAGCAATGTGAAGGTGATTGTCTATGATGGGAAAGAACATCCCGTGGATTCAAAGCCCGTCGCATTTGAGATTGCGGGTCGGGAGGCGTTCAAGCTGGCAGTGCACGGCGCCGGACCCGTGCTCTTCGAGCCGATCATGAAGGCGCGAATTGTGGTTCCGGATGCCCATATGGGGGATGTCATGGGCGATCTCAACACGCGCAGAGGGCGAGTGCAGGGGACGGAGTCGGAGCGGGGTAGCACGGTCGTCGTTGCGCATGTGCCGCTGGCCGAAATGCTGCGCTATACTTCACAACTGCGGTCCATCACCGGTGGACGCGGCTACTTCACGATGGAACTCGATCACTACGAGACCGTTCCGGCGCACGTGGCAGGGATTATCATGGAGGCCCACAAGAAGGAGCTGGAAGCAAAGAAGGAAGAGTAGTTGCCTGAGATCTGCAGAAGAGCCCCGAGAATTCGGGGCTCTTGCGTCTTTATTGGTCGGCAGCGTGCACGCCAAGGCTTGGATTGAATACCGCTAGCTACGGCTCGACTCCTTTCTACCCCCAGCGCAAATCGGATTTCGGATAGCCAACAGAACGCGCGGTTCCCGAAGTGACCTTGACAAATCTGCCAAAATTTGTAGAATATATATCAACATTCTCTAGGAAATTGCCGGTTCATGTACTCTAGCCCTTGTTCCTGTCCAGGGCGGAGCCCGTAGCGGTCGTTCCCAAGTCAGCACGCAGACAAGACCCAGGGACGGCATACGGCTCCGCATTCGAAATTGTCGAATCGCGCGGCGCTGGCATGGCGTCCTTTTTTGTTGCTGCGGGACCACCCCACCCAGATCCGAGGTTTATGACACTCTCACAAACACGCGTAGTGCAACTCAAATCCCTGGACGATGATGGATTGGAGGCCAAGGTAGGCAATACGCCTTTGATCCGGCTCGCCCGCATTGCATCGGCGCTCCCGGCGCAGGTACAGTTGTTTGCCAAGGCCGAATGGTTCAACCCCAGCGGCTCGGTAAAGGATCGCGCTGCGATCAACATCATTCGATCGGCAATTGCAAATGGCAATCTGGGCACCGGCAGGCGGTTGTTGGACTCAACCTCGGGTAACATGGGAATTGCCTATGCAACGTTCGGTGCGGCCATCGGCATACCCGTTACACTATGCTTGCCGGCCCGTGCCAGTCCTGAGAGGATCACCGTGCTGAAGGCTCTGGGCGCGGAGGTCATACTAACCGATGCTTCAGAAGGTTCGGACGGGGCCATCCTTGAGGCGCGAAGGATTGCTGCCTCACGGCCGGATTTGTACTGGTACGCAAACCAATACAACAGCGCGGCTAATTGGCAGGCGCACTACCTGACAACGGGGCCGGAAATTGCGAGGCAATCAAACGGAAGTGTCACGCACTTGGTGGCTGGTTTGGGTACTTCGGGTACGCTCATGGGAACAGGACGCTACCTGCGGGAGCAGCTGCCCGGCGTGAGAATAATCGCGGTCCAGCCAGACGCCGCTTTCCACGGGCTGGAAGGATTGAAACACATGCGGAGCGCCATCAAGCCCGGCATCTTCGAGTCTACGTTTCCAGATCGGACTTGTGAGGTCTCGACCGAAGCCGCATATGCAATGACCCGAGCCTTGGCGCGAACAGAGGGCCTGTTTGTTGGCATCTCATCGGGGGCTGCTGCAGTGGCTGCACTGCAAACGGCGTCGGAGCTAAAGGAAGGAAATGTCGTGGTCATCTTTCCGGATGCCGGGTACAGATATCTGAGTGATCGAGCTCTCTGGGAGGCCGAGTGAGCCTGCGCATCCCTCAACGCGTCCTGGATAAGATCCACGCACATGGCGAGGAGACGTACCCAGATGAAGGTGCGGGTTTTCTATTAGGAGCCGATGGAGACGAGCGGGTGGTCGAAGAAGCGTTGGAACTTGAGAACTCACGCGAGCGGGATGCACGGCATAACCGCTATTTGATCGGTCCAGACCAGTACAAGCGCGCGGAAATGGAGGCGGAGGATCGAAGACTCAATATCATTGGCATATTTCACTCCCATCCCGATCATCCCGATGAACCGTCGGAATTTGATCGGGAGTGGGCTCAGCCTTTCTTATCCTACGTAATCACCACGGTGACCTCGGGGAAGGCAGCTGCAAGTCGGTCCTGGCGCCTTGCAGAGGATCGTTCGCAGTTTCATGAGGAAGAACTCAACATCACTGATTAGAGGAGTCTGAGATGTCCCTATACTTCGTCCGACACCAACACAGCGCCGCCAATTGCCCCGCGAGAGATTCCCGGATGGGGCAAATGCTGCTGCAGCATCTGACCAAGATCAACGCCCGCAAATTCGGAGTCGATTTGCTCGCGGATGCCGTACTGGACGGTCAGCACACACTGGTCCTGATCGCGGAGGCCGAGGACAAACAATACTTGCAGGATTTCATGCAGCCCT
>JBGPAT010000152.1:0-6445 GCA_041480885.1 Anaerolineae bacterium | reverse complement strand
GCCTTCGTGTTAGACTTCGTGCAGGTCGCCTCGGATTCCGATAGCACCCGGCAAGGACGGACTTCCACTTAGAGGTAGTGAAATGACATTTGGATTTCCTTACTCGCGTTTTCGCGAGAGCCGTACATTCCATGTGGGGGAGCAAGAGCTGCGTGTGGCCGTAGGACCTGCTTTGGAGAGCCTGGTGGGAGACGCGTCGCTCCGGGTGAATGGCATAGCGGAATCGTCTTCCCTGTGCAGAAGCATGCAGAAATACCGCTTTCAACCGGTATTCCCGTTCCTAATGTGGGACGGCTGGGGAAACTGAGCGGGGATCGGTGATCAGCGGACCATTCGACCAGCAGGCTGTCGCATTACCGGGTCTTCTTCTCGATCCTGGCCCACGTGTCTCTCAAGTTCACGGTCAGGTTGAAGACGGGTTTCTCGGCGGCGGAGTCCCGGTCTGCGGCGAAGTATCCCTGGCGTTCGAACTGGAAATGGTCGCCCACTGTCACCTTTGCGAGATGCGATTCAACAAACCCTGTCAAGACAGTCAGCGAGTTTGGGTTTAGACACGCAAGGAATCCCGCTTCGCCCTCCTCAGGATCCTCCTTCGTGAAGAGCCGGTCATATAGGCGTATCTCCGCCGGTACGGCGTGGGCCGCAGAGACCCAATGAATGGTGGACTTGACCTTGCGCCCGTCGGGGGAGTTCCCGCCGCGGGTGGCCGGATCATGCGTGGCGTGCACTTCGACAATTTCCCCATTGGCATCCTTCACGGCGTGTGTGCACCGAACGAAATAGGCGCTTCGCAAGCGGACTTCATTGCCGGGGTAGAGGCGATAGTACTTGGGCGGCGGCGTTTCGCGGAAATCGTCCTGCTCGATGTAGAGCACCTTTGAGAACGGCAGCTGGCGCGTGCCGGCGCTCGGGTCCTCGGGGTTGTTGACTGCCTCTGTTTGCTCGACGAGATCATCGGGATAATTGTCAATAACCAATTTGAGCGGCTTGAGCACTGCCATGCGGCGGAGGGCGCTTTGGTTTAGGTCGCCGCGGACGCAAGACTCGAGCAGCGCCACGTCGGCGGTGCTATCGTTTTTCGCAACGCCCACACGAGTGATGAAGTCGTGAATGGCAGCCGCGGTGTAGCCGCGGCGGCGCATGCCTCGCAGAGTCGGCATGCGAGGATCGTCCCAGCCGCTCACATGGCCTTCCTCGACAAGCCGGCGGAGCTTCCGTTTGCTCATCACCGTGTAGGTCACGTTGAGCCGTGCGAATTCGATCTGACGCGGCCGGAACACCTCCAGCCGATCGAGGAACCATTCATACAATGGGCGATGATTCTCGTACTCGAGCGAGCAGAGAGAATGGGTAATGCCTTCCATTGAATCGTTCTGTCCGTGCGACCAATCGTACATCGGGTAGATCTTCCACTTTGCTCCCGTGCGGTGGTGCGGCGGTTCGTGGATGATGCGATACATGACGGGGTCGCGCAGGTTGATGTTGGGATGCGCCATGTCGATCTTGGCACGCAACACGCGCGAGCCATCCGGGAAGTCGCCATTCTTCATGCGCTCAAGCAGTTCGAGATTCTCTTCAACGGTTCGGTCGCGGTGGGGTGAGTTCCTTCCGGGATCAGTCAGCGTGCCACGGGCCAGACTCACCTCGTCGGCGCTCTGATCGTCCACGTACGCTAGTCCCTTCTTGACCAGCTTGACGGCCCATTCATAGAGCTGGCCGAAATAATCCGAGGCGTAGGTCACCTTGACCCATTCGATCCCTAGCCAGCGTGCGTCTTCTTCAATTGCATCCACGTACTCCGTTTCTTCCTTGACCGGATTCGTATCGTCGAAACGCAGGATCAACTCCCCGCCGTTTTCTTTCGCCACCAGATAATCGATCATGAAGGCCTTGACATGGCCGATGTGCAAATAGCCGTTCGGTTCCGGCGGGAGGCGCGTGCGGACATGGTTGTAGCGACCCGTGCGCAGGTCTTCTGCGACGGCCTCGCGGATGAAATCAGTGGGCCTGGTTGGCTCAACGTTCATGGTTGGATTGCCTTTTCCGGACCGTTCTTAACGTCCCTCAGGCAGCCCCCGACGACTGGATCAGCGCGTGCCGAACCTGAGGACGGCGTTGTCGCCTCTTGCGGCCATTTCGACCTAGCTAATTCGAGGTCCTTGGCCCGCTGCCGTGAGGAGGAACATGCTCGTGGCCTGAGATGCTGTCCATCAATTGCGCCAATTATAACTGGTCATCATTCGCGGCGGGTCTGCGACGCTGGATGCAAGCGCGGAGTCGCGGGACGCGGTAGATCTCTAAATGCCAAGGAAGACGAGGGGGATTGTCCGGGCTGATTCGGGCATGTTGGACTTCTCCCCGATGGCCTGCACAATAGGCGGAAGGTCGGCTGCCAAAGGGCGTGCGCTCGTTGCAGGGCGTCCAGAACCGGCACCGCGTCTGTGTTGCGACCGCGAAGGCTTTTCGGAGGGGGCGGCAAGGCCCTCTTGGTGGGCGGGCATCGTCTCCTCTTGCTGTGCCAGATGTGCGGGCGGATGAGCGGCATGCGCTCCTAGCCGAGCGGAGAAGACGCGACGCGCCCGCCCGGAAGCAGCGCTGTCAGGTTTGCCCAGCATCAGTGTCACTTCTCAGTCCAAAGTAGGAATTCTGACGGCCGACGGGCTGGTCGTCCGCCTGCAAGACTACTGCAAGCCTTGCAACTTTGTAGCGTCGGTTATAATTGGCCGCGACGCGCGGAGGTGAACTCGGCTCGGCCCGCCGTTGGCGAGCCTCGGCGACGGCGTTAGGCTACCCGAGGCAACGACAGGTTGCTCCTCGTCCGATCACTTCTTCTCTCGTTTCTCTAGACATACAGTGGACAAACGAAGCCAGTGGTATGCACTCCGGTCCAAGCCGAACAGAGAGGAAGCGCTGTGGCGGGAGGTAGGCGCGCGGGGGCATGAGGCGTTCTATCCGCGAGTGCAGGTGCAGCCGGTCAATCCAAGGGCGCGAACCGTGCGCCCATACTTCCCCGGATACATGTTTGTTCGAACGTCGCTGGCCGAGTTGGGGCCGTCCGTATTCGCTTGGTTGCCGTTTGGGCAAGGCCTGGTCTGTTATGGGGGAGAGCCAGCCGCCGTGCCGGAGGCCCTAATTATGGCAATCCAACGCCGCGTGGACGAGATCAATACCGCAGGGGGTGAGCAGCTGGCACGTCTGGAAAGAGGCGATGCGGTTACTATTCATGGCGGTCGATTTGACGGTCGGCAAGCGATCTTCGATATGCGGATTGGGGGATCCGAACGTGTACGGGTGCTGCTGGAATTGCTACAGTCGCGGCAGATGAAGCTGGACCTGCCGGCCGGGCAGATCGAACCGACAAAACGGCACTGAGCCTAGGCCCGGAAAGGCTGGGCTCAGCGCACGTGGAAGAGATACATATGATGCGACGTTTCAGGGCCCATGTCGTAATGGCGGAGCGTGCGGGTTGGCGGGTAAGAGAAAGTGCAAGCCGCCCGACGGGCGGAGCATCGGAAGAAATCCGTCCAGAACATCTGACGGAGACTCAAGCTGAGGTCGGCGAGGCACGCCGCACTGCGGACATTTACGAACGGGTCCGTTGCGACGCCGAACATGCGTGGAAACGCGCGCTGTGGCTTGAAAGATAGGTCTGGTGTGGAACGCTTCTGGTGGTCAGCGCGTCCAGAGGCGCAATCGGAAGACAAAAGAAAGAGGCTTTCATGGACGAGGTGAAGGTGGGCATCATCGGGTATGGATACTGGGGCCCTAATGTGGCGCGGAATATCTTTGATCTCACCGCGTCGCAACTGGTCGCAATCGCGGATATGAAGGATGAACGCTTGAAACACGCCAAATCATTGTATCCAGGTGTCTATATGACAAAGCGATACGAGGATTTGTTCGATCAGGGACTTGACGCTGTGGTAGTCGCCACACCTCCTGCGACGCATTTTCCTATCGCCAAAGACTGCCTGGAGCATGGCCTGCATGTTTTGGTGGAGAAGCCCATGACCCTAAACAGCCAGGATGCCCAGGAGTTGATTGACCTTGCCGATGCAAAGGGCTTGTCTCTCATGACCGGCCATACTTTCATATACAACTCCGCCGTTTTGGCTCTCAAGAAATATATTGAAAGCGGGGAATTGGGGGAAATCTACTATGTTGACATTGCGCGGCTCAATCTGGGGCTTTTTCAACGTGGGGCGAACGTACTTTGGGATCTCGCTCCCCATGACATCTCGATCCTGCTCTACCTGCTCGCGGAAAACCCCTTATCCATCAGTGCCCAGGGCGCGTCTTTTGTTTTCAGCAATATCGTTGACGTCGCCTATCTGAACCTGAACTTTCCAAACAAGATTCGAGCATTTCTGCACGTCAGCTGGCTCGATCCCTGCAAGGTGCGCCGGGTTACTGTGGTGGGCAGCAAGAAGATGGCGGTCTTCAACGACGTGGAGACCGAGCAGAAGATCAGAATATACGATAAGGGTGTCGAAGCGCCAGAATATACAGATGGCTTTGGCGAGTTTGAATGCAACTACCGCGCAGGTGATATCACCATCCCCAAGATTCATTTTACTGAACCGCTGAGAAAGGAATGTGAGGCTTTTGTTGCCCGATGTGCCAATGGTCGAACTACTAGTGCCGGACTTGAACAGAAAGGCGGCACTCCGTCACACGAGGCAAGAACCGCCCGCGGCACAAGTCATTGCACCGTTGGTGCAAGTAGCAAAATCTGCGATGTGCGACAGGCCGAACCGTACAGTTGTGGACATGATGGGCTACGGGTGATCAAAGTCCTGGAAGCCGCCCAGCGGTCCATGATGAACGGGTCATCTTATGAGGTGATCCAATGGTAGATGCTGATGTGGACCGCATTGCAGCCTTCGCCATGCGGGATCGCATTCGGCGTGGTGATGATTGGGCCGGTGGCTGGGTGCGGACGGACGCGGAGCAGGTGGGGCAGATGACGGCAGAGCGCGCCGGAGGCCTCTTGTATGACAGGTTGTCTGGCTGAACGTGGAAGGCAAATTCAGACGGGAAAGGTAGCACCCTAATGGATCAAATCGGTCCTGGTGAGCGAGCTGAATCGACGGCTGACCTGAAGCAGTACATCTACCTGCTTCGGTCGTGGGCATGGCTGATTGTTCTGGCCGGGGCGCTGGCCGGGGCAACCGCGTACTTTGTGTCGCGACAGATGAAACCGATCTACGAAGGGGTGACACGGGTGCTGGTCAGCGCGCCAGCCAGCATCACTGGGTTCGACCCAACCGCGCTGGTAACAACCCAGACCATGACCAGCACCTACCAACAGATGCTGCTGGATCGGCCGGTGCTGCAGCGAGTGATCGACCAGCTCAAGCTGCAAACCACCCCCGAGCAGCTCAAGAAATCGATCGTCGTCGAGAGCGTGCTTGATACGCAGCTGCTGACGATCAGGGTCAGCAATCCGGACCCGAGCCGCGCCGCCGACATCGCCAACGCGATGGCGACGGAGTTCGCGGCGCGAATTGGCGAGCTCCAATCGCAGCGCTACGCGGCCAGCCGGGATGGATTGGCCGCGCAGGTGAAGGACATGGAGCAGCAGATCACGACGACCACCAACCAAATCGACCACACATACGATTTGAGCACACTGCAACAGCTTCAGGCGCGGCTAACGGAATACCGCACGATGTATTCCAGCCTGGTGACAAGCTATGAACAGGTGAGGCTGGCAGAGGCGCAGACCAGCACGAACGTGGTGGTATCTGAGCCGGCGATCCCCAATGCCATCCCGGTGGAGCCGAAGACAGCACGAAACACGGCGCTGGCCGTGGTGGCGGGCATGCTGCTGGCTCTGGGAGCGGTGTTCGCCATTGAGATGATGGACGACACGATCAAGAATCCGGAAGAGATCCGAAAGCGATTCGATCTGCCGATCCTAGGGATGATCATCTGGCACGCCACGCCGGAAGACCAGCCGATCGTGCTGGCCGAGCCGCGCTCACCCACCGCCGAAGCGTTCAGATCGCTGCGAACGAACATCACTTACGCGGGGGTGGACGGCCCGCTCCGCCGGATCCTGATCACCAGTGCAACGCCGAACGACGGCAAGACCACGGTGGCGGCGAGCCTAGCAGCGGTGCTATCGCAGAACGAGAAGCGGGTGGTGCTGGTAGATGCCGACCTGCGACGGCCGCAGGTGCATCGCAGATTCGGGCTGCAGAACCGGCTCGGGTTGAGCGATCTCTTCGTGCGGCCGCTTGACAGTACCACCGGCGTCGTCCACGGCATCAATCCGCCCAATCTGGCGGTGATCACTTCGGGAGGACTGCCGCCCAACCCGGCTGAACTGCTGACGTCAAAGATGATGGGCAAGATCATGGATTGGTTAAACCAGGACTTTGACGTGATCGTGATCGACACCCCGCCGCTGCTGAGTGTGACAGACGCGGCGGCGCTGGCG
>JBGPAT010000151.1:0-6461 GCA_041480885.1 Anaerolineae bacterium | reverse complement strand
CCGGATCGGCCTGGAGCACCAGCGAGCTGGTGAAGTCCTGGGCGACGAAACCGCCGTTGAAGTGGCCGAGCCAGATTTCGTCGACGTCGGCCGGCACCAGCCCGGCATCGGCGATCGCCGCGGTGGCGGCCTCTACGATCAGACCCTTGTCCGGCACGCGTCGGATCGACTTAACACCCGCCTGCAGCCGGAGATGGACGCCCAGCTCTCGGAGGCGGGCTGCAAACATGTCCGCGAAGCGCTGAAAGCCGCCCTCGAAGGTGCCCAGCCGCGTGCTGCGCGCCTTCAAACGGGCCCACATCCAAGCCATGTTGACTTGGTCATAATATGGACCGAACTTGCCGATCAGCAGCGGCTTCCACATCTTTTCGTAAACATGGCGGCCGGCCCATTTCGTCATCCATTCGTCGGCCGTGAATCTCTCCAGCGATTTCCAGTTGTTGGTGAGACGGAGGTAGAGGCCTACGAAGCCAAAGCGAATCTTGTCCAGGCCGAAGCCAAGGCCGGGAAACAGGAGCGCCTTCACGATCGAATCAAACGGATACCATTTGCCGTCGTGCAAAAGAACGGTATAGGGCCGAGGGAAGTAGACCTTGTCCTGCCAGCCCAGTTCGCGGATCAGCCCGAGCATGGACTTATCTGACTGGAACCAGTGATGGTAGAACTTCTCGACCGACCAGTCCCAGTAGGGCTCCTTAAAGCCGCTGGCCAGCCCGCCGACATAATCCGCCGACTCGAAGATCGTAACGTCATGTCCGGCCTGCCGCAGGTCAAAAGCGGCAGCCAGGCCGCCGAACCCCGCGCCAATGATGGCGATCTTCATGGAAATTCTCCGCGGGACCACAGCGTGAACGTGGATTGCTTGTTGTTCATCACCCATCCCCCCCTTGGTCCCCCCTTCCCTGGAAGGGAAGGGGGGAAGAGTCCGAAAAGAAGAAATGCATGGGGCGTTGAAGCCCCATGCATTTCTTCTTTTCGGAAGATCCTTGGCGAAGGGGACTGGACGGACGGCGTCATCTTGAACGTTGTGGGGCGCAGTCTATGCGCCTACGCGTTATCTGGAGTGTCCGCTCGCGCTGTTTCTGCTCGGAGCGAATCGCTCCAGGTGACGCCCTCGCGCGCCAGGAAGTAGGCGCCCAGCAGAGTGATGGGCAGCCAAAGCGCGACGTGCAGCACCAGCGTGTATCCGGCTGCAGTCGCCTGATCCACGCCGTAGGCCGTCAGCACCGCGATGCCAGGGGCATCGAAGGTGCCGATGTAGCCGGGCGCGGACGGGATGGTGGTTGCCAGGTTGACGATGCCGTTCATCAGCATCAACGCGAAGAACGAGACACTGAAATTGAAGGCATGCATCACAAACCAGTACTTGCCGGTTTCGAGCAGCCAGATGATGACAGAGGTGATGAACACCATGAAGATGCCAAACGGCGAGCGGAGCGACGCCAGCCCGTCCAGGAACCTGTGCATCAGTCCTGTGATGTTCGCGCGCATGCGCCTCGGCAGCACATGGTCGATCAGCCACAGGGCCAGGTCGCGGCTTCGCGCCGGAAACATGGCGGCCAGGAGAAAGATCGCCAGCGCGCCCAGGAAAACGCCGGCTCCGATGATGGCCACCTGCTGAATGTTCCCGACGAATCCCGAGGCGCTCCGCAGCTTGGCCAGCTCGGGCAGATTGACGAATACGAACCCGAGCATGACCACGCCGTCAAAGATCCGCTCAACGACGATGGTGGCCAGCGAAGCCGAGACCGATACGCCCTGGCGGCGCTTCAGGACGACCGCTCGCAGCACCTCGCCGGCGCGCGCCGGGTAAATATTGTTGCCCATGTACCCAATGGTTGTGATAGGAAACATGCTTTTGGTGGGCACGTCCTTGACGGGCTTCAGCAGATAATGCCAGCGCCATGCCCGCACCCAGACCGCCACAAAATATACGCCCACGCCCGGCAGGAGCCACCCGTATTGCGCGCTTTGCACTGCGCCCCAGAACTGGTCCAGGCGCAGACCACGCAACGCGAGCCAGATCAAGACAATGCTGATCAACGCTCCGAGCCAGAACTGCCATTTCTTCATGGAATGTCATTCTATCATGCTGAGATACGGGGACGCTGCACACTGGATATTGGCCCGCTCCGGTGCCATCGGCGAAGTGATCCTGCGGACGCGGCGCCGCAGCGCGCCATGCTCGGGCGACCGCCAACACCGGAAGAACACAGCGCAGGCCACTTTGGCAGCCCGAAGCTGAATCGCGCGAAGGCTGCCGCGTGCGGGCTTTTCAGGATATCGCGGGCACTGTTCTGGTGAAAACTGGACCTGCCGCTAAGATATAATTTTCTCTGTGGAACTCAACGGCCCGGCACCTGACTTTGAACTGCCCGATCTGGAGAGCCGGCGCCGTCGCCTTTGGGATCAGCGCGGCAAGATCGTTATCGTCAATTTCTGGTCCTGTGAATGTCCTCATTCGGAGCGGACGGATCGCGAGGCGATGGCCATCTGCGTGCGGTGGCGCGACGACGTAGTGCTTCTGCCCGTCGCTGCCAACCGGATCGAGTCGGCCGAGTCGATGGCGGACGCGGCGAGGCTCCGCCGCCTACCGACTGTGCTGATCGACCGGGAGCATGTTGTCGCAGATCTCTATGGGGCGCTCACTACGCCTGAGGTATTTGTGATCGATCGCAGCGGCATCCTGCGCTATCACGGCGCGATCGACGATGTGACGTTCCGCCAGCGCCGACCGACACGCGTCTTCCTGGATGAGGCCGTCGAGGCGCTCCTGAATGGACGGTTGCCTTTGGTGGCGGAGACTCCCCCTCATGGTTGCGCCATCGTGCGCGAGGCAGTAGAATAAACGCGTGATCTCAACGCAGGCGCGCGCCGCATTCTTCCGGCGAATCCACCTCTTCCATGCACTCAAGGACGAGGATCTGGAGGAGATTGCGAAGCTCGTGGAGGAGAGCGCCTGGGATGCGGGACAGACTGTCTTCAAACAGGGGGCAGATGCAGACCGCTTCTATATTATCTATCAAGGTACGGTGCGCATCGCGCAGGCGGAAGCCGGGGGAGAACGTGCACTGGCAGTACTCGTGCACGGAGACTATTTTGGCGAGGAAGCGCTGCTTGCCAGGCGGACGCGTTCCGCCACGGTTCG
Source organism: Anaerolineae bacterium (assembly GCA_041480885.1). Lineage (GTDB taxonomy): Bacteria > Chloroflexota > Anaerolineae > Anaerolineales > Villigracilaceae > Fen-1038. The sequence goes on along the minus strand of JBGPAT010000151.1, from coordinate 3,313 downwards.
GGTGCTTGACAAGGTGAACCTGTTCTCAATCAAGCGCGCGGAATTCCTGGCGCTCGTCAAGCGATTTCCCAAACTGAAGGTCGCGTTTGACGTCTCGGTGGCGAGTCGGCAGCTGGCCCGCAAGATACGCTTCGACTGGCTGCGGCCGGACGAGGTGGTCTATTTCCTGGCGCGCAAGCATGAAATCATCCTGGGGCGTGCCCTCAGCGCCCCAATCCTGGCCCTGGTCGCGCCCGTTCTTCTAGTGGCCTACTTCTTCTTGACCCACTCTTTCTTCGCCATCTTCGGCGCCGGCCTGCTCATTCTGCTCATCATCGGGTGGGCGGTGTGGAATTGGATCGACTGGGGGAACGATTTCTACATCGTCACGAACCAGCGCGCCATCTGGCTCGAGAAGGTGATTGGACTGTATGACAGCCGGCAGGAAGCCCCGCTGAGCACACTGCTCTCGGTGGGCGTGGAAACGGATATCACGGGCCGTCTACTGGACTACGGCACCGTGATTGTCCGCACCTACGTGGGGAAAATCCCGTTCAGCCATGTGGCTCATCCCTACGAGGCGGCGCACATTATCGAGGAGCAGTGGAGCCGCTCCAAGCAGTCTGCATCTCATCTGGAGAAGGAGGCCATGCGGAATGTGCTGCGGCAAAAGATGGGCCTGGCGGTCACGGCGAACCCCGCAGACGCTTCCATCGCCGAGAAATTGGCGCCACCTTCCATCTATCGGCGCTCCACGCTCAAAGTGATCATGGACCGTTGGTTCAAGCTACGCCTTGAGGACAGCGGCACAATCACGTATCGCAAACACTGGTATGTGCTTGTGCGCCAGACCTTGCAGCCTTCAGTCCTCATCCTGCTGGTGGCCTTTGGCATGGTGGCACGGTTGGCCACCCTGGCGCGCACGCCGGGACAGAGGCTTTTTGACGCTGCCAAGACGCCTCCGATCGACACAACCATGCTTGCACTGCCGATCCTCCTGATCCCGCTGATGGCGTGGTGGATCTATCAATACGTTGATTGGCGCAACGACATATTCCAGGTGACGCCCGACCAGATCTTGGATATCGACAAGAAGCCGTTCGGAACGGAGGCGCGGCGGGCCGCTCCGCTGGAGAATATCCTGAGCACCGAATCCGAGCGCAAAGGGTTGGCGGGCTATATCTTGAACTACGGAACGGTATACATCACCGTAGGCGCCGCCCACCTTGATTTTGAAGATGTGCTTGACCCCACGACCGTGCAGGCCGATATCGACAGGCGCCGCGAGGCGCGCGTGGCGCAGAAGCGCGAGGCCGAGGCCGCGGCAGAACGTGAGCGCATGTCCGACTGGCTGGTGGCTTATCACGAGAACGAAGGCGAGCTCCGGCAGCACGATGGTCCGCGCGAGGCAGGGCCGAAAAGCGGGTAAAATCGGGGGACTGTTTTTAGAGGTGCTTATTCATGGGAGTCAGAACCATTGTCACTCTGCCGGACCCTGTGCTCCGTCGCAAGGCCCGGCCAGTCTCTACTTTCGACAGCAGGCTGCAGGCCCTTGTGGACGACATGGTCGAGACCATGCGCGAGGCGCCCGGCGTGGGCTTGGCCGCGACTCAAATTGGCGTATCCGAGCGACTGATCGTGATTGAGTATGCGGATCCACCTGAAGAAGGCTCGGAAGAGGAGCTCGTCAAGCCGAGGCTGTATGTGATGGCGAATCCTGAGATTGTGAAGACTTCCGCGGAGACCGTCGTGGGCGTGGAAGGCTGCCTGTCCATTCCGGGTCTGGTGGGCGAAGTGGAACGCTTTTCCATGGTGCAGGTCAAGGGTCTGAACCGGCATGGCCAGCCCATGAAAGTAAAGGCTGAAGGTTGGCTGGCGCGGATCTTCCAGCATGAGGTCGACCACATCAACGGTGTGGTCTTTCCGGATCGCGCGACCCGGGTCTGGAAGCCCGCCCCGGAGGAGGTCGAGAACCTGGCGTGACGGTCGAACTCCGCCGCGTAACATCTGAAGACCTGCCGCGTCTGCGACAGTTTTGGTCTGAGCACTGGGGCGGCGCTGAAATGATCGTGCACGGCGAGGTATTTCGCCCTGAGCAATTGCAGGGATTCGTCGCGGATGGCTGGGCGGGGATCGTGACCTACATTATTGTGGGTGATGAATGCGAGATCATCTCTCTGGATAGTCTGCAGGCGGGGCGAGGCATTGGGACGGCTTTGATCAACGGGGTTGTAGATGAGGCACGTAGAAACGGCTGCCGCCGTGTTTATCTCAGCACCACGAATGACAATTTGGGCGCCCTGGGCTTCTATCAGAGGCACGGCTTTGAGCTCGTGAGGATCCGGCGCGGCGCAATCGACGAGTCCAGAAGGCTCAAGCCGGGCATTCCGCTCATCGGCGAAAACCGCATTCGGATCCGCGATGAGGTCGAGCTGGAGCTGCCCTTGCGAGGCAGATAAACCGCGCCGTCCCATCACAGGTCAGACGCGGTCTCCGGCCGTCTCGCGGTTCCGTACGCCGACGTCCTGCAACGATGCATCTCAAGCATCTCTCGCTCACGAACTTCCGCAATTTCGCCCGCCTGGACCTTGACCTCCCGCAGCGGACAGTCCTGCTGGTTGGGAGCAATGCACAGGGCAAGACGAGCATTCTGGAGGCGATCTACTTTCTCGCCTCCTTTGCGTCCTTCCAAACCCATTCTGATCGGCAGCTGGTCAACTTCGTGGAGGCTCGGAATCCGCTGGCAGTGGCACGCCTGGTGGCCGACTACGAACGTAACCAGAGAAAGCACCGACTCGAAGCACGGCTGATCCTGGAGCCGACTGGCGTCAACGGCCAGCGCCTGCGCAAGGAAGTTCTCCTGGATGGGGTGAAGCGGCAGGTCAATGAGGTCATCGGACATTTCAATGCTGTGATCTTCGTGCCACAAATGTCGCAGATCCTCGAAGGCGGTCCGGATGAACGCCGCCGCTATCTCAACCTGGCACTTTCCCAGGCGGTTCCCGCCTACGCCGGTGTATTGGGCGATTATGGTCAGGCCTTGGGGCAGCGCAATGCCTTGCTGAAGGCGATCAATGAAAAAGCGGGCGACGTGCGCCAGCTGGATGTCTGGGATGAGACCCTGGCGCGTCTTGGCGCCCAGCTCATCCAGTGGCGGATCGAGGCGCTTCAACAGATCGAGCACTTGGCTGCCCGCGTGCACCATGAGTTGACTCACGGTCGGGAGGTGCTCCGACTGAGCTATCAGCCTGCCTATGATCCGCTGCCAAATCCCGACGGACAGATCGGGATGAAGCTCACGACAGACATCGACCGGTCTGCGATCCCGGTCGAT
>JBGPAT010000150.1:0-6573 GCA_041480885.1 Anaerolineae bacterium | reverse complement strand
GTGAGCACTTGGACGGTACATCAACAGGGGACCGCTCACTTCACGGCATCACTTGCATGTACGGCAGCCGACAACTCCGATCGGCGTGTTCATGGGCATGGTTTCCGCCAAGCGTCAAGTTCGCGATGCTTGAGAATGGCGCTAAAGTTCAGCACATTCGCTTGCGTGCAGATCTTGCTGAAAGTGATTCCCGTGTCGGTATATTCGGCGGCAAACACGGCCTTTCCGGAGTGAATGAACGGGTGCACTTGATTGCACCAGCCCTGATCGAAACAGTCTTCGGTCAATGCCCAATCAAAATATGGAAGCAAATCGGTGACCTGATCAGCATCGTTCTTCAGCCCGATGGACAGGCCGCGCGCGTGGGCTTCGTTTGCCAGCCAGATGTTGTAAGTGCGTTGATTTTGATAGGTCAGCGGGAAGCCGGTGTTGTTGAGATAGCCGTCTATGTTGTCGGGTTCCAGGGCATCGAACCCTTTGGCCTGGCACATATCCATACGGGCCCGCATGATTGGAGCAAGCAGGTCAATCCGCCGGATGGCCAGCCATTTTTCGTCCGGCCAGCCAGGGTAAATATTGCCGATGACTTGCGGGGGAAACCGACCGGCATCGGGACGCCAGTTTTCCCAACTACCGGCGCTTACGTAACAGACAGCTTTGCGGCCTCGCGCGTGAAGCGCGGCGACGACGCTCGCACTGTTGTCAAACAGGTCGATGTCATACATGCCTGCAGCGACGGTCTGATTGACGGGCAACCCGCTGAGTTGCCACTGCCACGTGGTTTTGATCGTGGGAATCCACGGCAGATGCCATGTAACGACCAGCTTCGGACGATACGCCAGTGTGGCGTCCCCACTGTACAGGCTGAGGGTATTGGCGATGGCGTTGTTGTTGTCGTCCAGCTTGAACCGCAAACGGAGTTGGCTTGTGCCCGCTCGATTGATGTAGGGAAACGCCGTGGCGGGCAGTGTGATCGTGTATTTTCCACTGACCAGCGCCGGGATGAAAGGGCCCAGGCCGCTCTTGCTGGCTGCAGCTTGAAAGTCCGTGATCTGCAGCGGGGAGGTTCCAAAATACCCCTTGCGAATATCAAGCAGCATGCCCTGGAAAATCGAAAATGGATTTCCGTCCCCGACAACTGCCTGCTCAGTCAGGGTGAGTTTGACTGACGTGATTCTTGCATTGTCCGGAAGGTTGCCTGTATTGAAGGCAAGAATGCTGCGATACTGCTTCTTGGCGCGATTGTCCCCCACCAAGATGGTTGGGGATCCGCTGTTGAGGCTCCCACCCACGTTGCTGGTCTCTGTCGACTCCAAGACCCAGCCATCCTGTGCCCCCAGTGAATAGTAGGTCGACGAAGTATCCGCCGATAGCGGCGCAGGAGAGACCGCGATTGCGCTGACCCGGGATTGATTCCCCCACGCAATGAGGGCCAAGACGCACGTGCCAAATAGGATGAGCCGCCCAAGCTTCATGACTTCCCTCCACAAGTACCGTGGCGAAGCCCTCGGACCAAACTGGACTTTCAACCTGCCACTAAGGCGTCGAGTCTATTGTACGACGCTACAGTCCCTCAGGAAAGCACAATTCAGCCCACGCTCAGGCCGGTTTATCACAGCGATCAACCCCGTTCTCCAAGTCTGCTGCGCCGCCCGTGATACACTGTTTCCATGACAAGCGCCACCGCCCAGGCATTTGCAAATATCGCCTTCATTAAATACTGGGGCAATCGCGACGACACCTTGCGCCTGCCCGCCAACGGCTCCATCTCGATGAACCTCGGCGGCCTGTCCACGCGCACCACCGTCAGTTTTCAGCCCTCCCTGCCATTCGATGAACTGATCATCAACGGAAGGGAAGTCATTGGGCCCGCCCGCGAGCGCGTGACCACCCTGCTCAACCTTGTTCGCGAGCAGGCGGGCTTGGAACAGCAGGCTGAAGTGGTCAGCAACAACAACTTCCCGTCCGGCGCGGGGATTGCATCCTCTGCCTCGGCCTTCGCGGCCCTGGCTCTGGCCGCCAGCAAAGCCGCGGGTCTGCACCTCGGCGAACCTGAACTCTCGCGGCTGGCGCGCCGCGGTTCTGGCTCAGCCTGCCGTTCCATTCCAGGTGGGTTTGTGGAATGGATGCCGGGTGCCGGTGATGAGGACTCCTACGCGGTAGCCATTGCGGGTCCCGAGCATTGGCCGCTGGCAGATTGCATAGCCATCGTCAGCGACGCGCACAAGCCCACGGGCTCCACGCAGGGTCATGCCTTGGCTGCCACCAGTCCCTTGCAAGCCGCACGCGTGGCGGATGCACCGCGCCGCCTTGACATGTGCCGCCGGGCCATCCAGGAGCGCGATTTCGATGCTCTGGTGGCGATCGTTGAACTGGACTCGGCTATGATGCACGCGGTCATGATGACCTCCACGCCCGCGCTGTACTATTGGATGCCCGCCAGCCTGGCCGTGATGAACTCTGTCAGGGTCTGGCGTCGTGACGGCTTGCCTGTCTGCAGCACGGTGGATGCTGGCGCCAATGTACACGTGATTTGTCCCGAAACGCACATGCAGGACACTGCCGCGCGCCTGCGCACGAGCGCCGGGGTCAAAGATGTGCTTATGGCAGGCGTCGGCGGTCAAGCACGCTTAATAATGGAGGAGGCCCCGAAGAAATAGTGTGGTAAGGTGCACGGGGGCAAAGCTATCTGTATCTGTGTTTCCACCTGCCCGTCTAACAGCTGCCGATATTTAACGGGATATAATCTCCGGAAAAGTCGATATGAATCTCTCAATTCTTTCTCTCTTGATCTTCCTCGCAGTGTTCGCGATCGTGGTTTTCATCCACGAGTTCGGGCACTTTGTCGTTTCCCGCCTGCTCAAAGTCGAAGTCGAGGAATTCGGTTTTGGGCTGCCCCCGCGTATCGTGAAAATGTTTCGCTGGAAGGGCACTGACTTTACGCTCAACTGGTTACCTATTGGAGGCTTTGTCCGGCCCAAGGGCGAGAACGATCCAAACGTCCCAGGCGGTTTGGCTGCAGCCAGCCCGTTGACCCGCCTCGCCGTGCTGTTCGCCGGCCCGACCATGAATCTCCTGCTGGGTGTCGTCGTATTCAGCCTGCTCTTCTTCCAGATGGGCGTTCCCGACTACAGCAAAGTCCAGATTGGAGATGTGCTGGCCGGTTCTCCTGCCGCACAGGCGGGCATCCAGATGGATGACGTGGTCCTGACTGCTAATGGCGTCGCCATTCACGATTCCACGCAACTGCACGACGTGATCTATGCCAGCCTGGACAAACCCATTGCGCTGACCCTGCGCCGCGGCAATCAGACCGTCACGGTGACCGCTACCCCCTTGGGCTCGCGTCCTCAGGGCCAGGGGGCGCTGGGTATTTCGATGGGTCCCGCACTGGTGAAATCCGGATCGCCGCTCCGCTCTCTGCAGTACGGATCGCTGGCCGTGTATGCCCAGGCCCGCTTGCTGATCCTGCTCCCCGCGCAATTGATCCGCGGCCAGGTTAACCCGGCCGAGAGCCGTTTCGTGGGTCTCAAGGGCATCTATGATCTATTTGGGCAGGCCGTGAGTCGCGACGTGCAGAGCCGTGAGCCGCCTGCTTCGACATCCTCGGCCGGCGCGGCAGCTTCGCAAACGCCAACCTATTTCACTCTTCAACTTATCGGCATTCTCACCATCAGCCTCGGCGTGCTGAACCTGTTCCCGTTTCCGGCGCTTGACGGCGGACGTATCTTCTTCGTCATGCCGGAGTTGATTCTGCGCCGCCGGGTCCCGCCGGAGTGGGAGAACCGCATCAACGCGGTGGGCATGGCACTGCTGCTCGCGCTCATGCTCTATGTGAATGTCATGGACTTTGTGAACCCGGCGGTCGTGAACCTCCCGAAATGACCGCTCCGAAAACCTCCCTTCAAAAGGCGATCGCCGAATTGACCGACGGCGCGGGAAAAGTCTCGCGCCGTTCGCTGCAGGAGTTCTCCGACCTGGACTCAGCCTCCCTGCAGACCATTCTGGAAGTCTGGCCGCGCGTCCCATCCCCCCGCAAGCGGACCTTGCTGGACGGACTCAGTAACTTGTCCGATGACGATACGTTGGTCTCTTTTGATGATTTCGCTCGGGCCATGCTCTCCGATCCCGATCCGCAGGTGCGCACGCGCGCCATTCGTCTGCTGGATGAGACTAGTGACGTGAAGCTCGTTCCGATCTTCATCAAGATGCTGACGGCCGACGAGGATGTCGAGACGCGGGCCGAGGCGGCCACCGCGCTGGGTAAGTATGTGGAACTGGGGGAGCTTGAAGAGATTCCCGCGCAGACGCAGCGCAAGGTCGAGGATGCCCTTCTCGAGTGGGCCAACAGCGAGGATCAGCTCCAGGTCCGGCGCAACGCGTTGGAATCACTTGGATTCGCCTCGCGGCCTGAGGTCGTAACGCTGATCGAATCTGCCGCTCGTCGCGAGAACCCCGACTGGCAGGCTAGCGCTCTCTTCGCCATGGGCCGCTCCTTCGACGAGCGCTGGGAGGAGCAGGTGCTTTTGCACCTCGACGACGTCAACTCCGTCGTGCGCCTGGCGGCCGTCGAGGCCGCCGGTGAGCTCAGGCTGGCTTCTGCCAGCATGGCGCTCCTCCAGGTGCTCGAGGATGAGGACGACGACGATCTCTCCAGCGCCGCCATCTGGTCGCTCTCGCAGATCGGCGGCGAAGACGCTCGCCTCTACATTGAGAACCTGCTTGATCTGGCCGAGGATGACGAAGACGCGGAGTTCCTGCAGGAGGCGCTTGACAACCTTGAATTCACCGATGAACTAAATCGGTTTGATCTCATGTCCATTGATCCCGGCGAAGACGAGTAACAGCGCCGCTCCCGGCTGGCCCGGCCGCTGACCATGAACATCACCGCCCTCTTCACCACTTTTGCGGACAATCTCCTCCCGATCTTGCTCCTTAGTGGAGCAGGCTTTCTACTGGGCAAGACCCTTTCGATCGATGCGCGCAGCCTCGGCCGCGTCGTTTTCTATGTCTTCAGCCCCATCCTCGTTTTCAATCTGCTCCTGCATATCGAACTGAGTTCGAGCGACATCCTCTCCACCATGGCCTACACCGTGGTCCTGTGCATGATCATCGGCCTGCTTGCCTTTGTGATCGGTCAGCTGTTGCATTTTGAGCGTCCCGTCTTGATGGCCATCATCATGACGGCCGCCTTCGGCAATACAGGCAACTATGGCCTCCCGCTCGTTTCATTCGCCTTCGGCACGCAGGCGCTGGCGTTCGCCAGCCTTTACTTTGTGACCACCTCGATCATGTTCAACACCGCCGGAGTCCTGATCGCTTCCTTGGGTCACATGGACCTGAAGACCGCCGCCCTCGGCCTGTTCAAGGTCCCTTCTGTCTACGGAGTGGTGTTGGCCGCGCTGCTGAATCGCTTTCAGCTGGTGCTTCCCACATCTCTCGCCCGCACAATCGACCTCGCCGCCAGTGGAAGCATCCCCCTGATGATCGTCCTTCTCGGGTTGGAGCTATCGCGGGTTCACTGGTCGCACAGCGTCCGCGCAGTCGGCTTGAGCACGGGTCTGCGTCTGCTGGCCGCGCCGGCCATCGGACTACTGCTTGCCGCCCTTTTTGGCTTGCAAGGTCCGGCCCGTCAAGCCAATGTAACCGAGGCCGCCATGCCCGCCGCCGTGACCAACACCGTGATCGCCAGCGAATATGGTCTGGATACCTCGTTGGTCACCGCCATGGTCTTTGTCGGAACGATCCTGAGCCCGCTGACGTTGACGCCGCTGCTCGTGTTCCTGGGAAAGTAGGGAAGTGATGCCCTCGTCACCAGCCAATGGAGACGCCTCGCCCGCGGCGGGAACCATGGCCCGCGTGCGCGTGCTCGTGAAGGGCCGTGTCCAGAACGTCGGGTTCCGCGCCTTTGTGGAACACAGTGCGCGCCAGCTGGGCTTGGCGGACTGGGTGCGTAACGTTGGCTACGACGCAGTCGAGGCGGTCGCCGAGGGTGAGCGCCCGACACTGGATCGTTTTGTCGACGCCATGAAGACCGGGCCGCGCGGCTCGCAGGTGGACGAATCAACCGTTGAGTGGCAGGACCCCACTGGCGAGTTCACCTACTTTGGTGTCCGCCGCAGTGTGTAAAACCGCCAGCGCCTGACCTCGCCCTGTTCCATCTTCACCCAAACCCCATCCCGCGCTCTTTCATTGAGACAAAGCGCCCCTGCCCGATGATGAGGTGATCGAGCACTTCCAATTCTAGCTTCTTGCCCGCCTCGACCAGCGCGCGCGTGACTGCGACGTCGTCCGGGCTTGGCGTAGGATCTCCGCTTGGATGGTTGTGAATTACGATGATCGCTGCCGCGTTCCGGCGGATCGCCTCCTTGAACACCTCGGCTACGCGGACCTGGGACGTATTCACGGAGCCCTGATAGACCCCGACCGTATCCAGCACATGGTTGCGCGTGTCGAGCAGCATGACGCGCAGGTGCTCTTGCTCCAGCGCCGACATCTCATATTGCACCAAATCCGCCGCATCCTTGGGACTGTTGATCGTTCGACGCTCCTCGTGCTCCTGCACAGTCAGCC
>JBGPAT010000149.1:0-6637 GCA_041480885.1 Anaerolineae bacterium | reverse complement strand
GTACTCCAGAACCTCCGTCTGAGGGGTTATCGGATATCCAAAGTAGGCCTCCAGCCCCGCACGCACAGCGGCTTCCGCAATGGCCTGATTCCCTTCCCACATTTCACGTGTCATGAAGTTATCTCCGCTTTGGCATCGGTAAAGGGTCCGCGTCGGCCTTATCTATGCCGCCGCCGGAACCGCTTTCGTCACTTCCCGGTAAACGGTAATGGCCGCGTCCGGACAAACAATGGCACAAATCGCACACCCGGTGCAGCCATCCTTGAAGAGGCGCGCCGGATGATAGCCTCTGGGGGTCAACCGCGAGTTGTCCACATCCATGACTTCCTGGGGGCAAGCGCTGATGCACAACTCACACCCCTTGCAGTACTCGTCGCTGACCTCGATCCAACCTTTTGCAGGCATCCAGCCTCCTTAGTCGAGAAGTTGGAGATTATTTGGCCAAATTGCCACTTTGATTATGTCGGTTACAAGCTAGGCCGAATAGTGCCATGCGTCATTTTTCCCGGGTACAAAACTCCTATCCTAAGGAGAGTCGAATCGACCTGCACCGCGGTGGTTGAGGTCTGCGCGTGACAGCCCACGCCCCCGGAGCAAGATGAAAAGGCCGCTCTTCGCGGCGGGCCTCCGCCTCGCAAGAGACGATGCGGCGCCAGCACATTCCAAGGCGGCTTGGCCGCCTCACCATCACGCGGTTTGCCGTCAGCTCCGGGCGGGAGTCCGTGGAGCGGCAGCCTCGCAATAGTCCGCTCCGTGCCCTGGCTCCGTGGGAAGATCGGTGGTTCGAACGTCGCATCGCGCTGAAATCGGTTGACCCACCGGTCTGCTTCCGGGAATTCAGCCTCACTCCCGTGCATCGGACCTGCTCGATACCACGCGACAACGCTCGTGGATAAGCAGTCGAAGCCCGCTATTCCGACGGGCCGCATTGGGTGAATGCACGCGATCCGGCTGGGCGAGGCTCCGTCCTGCGGGTGGTAGAATCGATGAACTTCCTAATCCCTTCGAGGAGTCGCAACGTGACGGAAGCCGTTATCATAGACGCGATCAGAACACCCATTGGCGCATTGGGCGGCGCGCTTGCGAGCGTCCGTCCGGATGATCTTGGGGCTTTGGTCATCCAGGCCGTGGTAGAACGCAGCGCGATCGATCCGGCTCGGGTGGAAGAGGTCTATTTTGGCTGCGCAAATCAGGCGGGCGAAGATAACCGGAACGTTGCACGGATGGCTTTGCTGCTGGCCGGCCTGCCTGCCGATGTCGCAGGAGTCACGGTCAACCGTCTCTGCGCATCCGGACTTGCCGCGGTTAATCAGGCGGCACGCGCCATTCGGGCGGGCGAGGGCGACGTATTCATTGCAGGGGGCGTAGAGTCGATGAGTCGAGCGCCGTATTCGATCGCCAAGGCAGAGTCCCCGTTTTCGTTCGGCAATCTCACTGCTTGGGACACCACGCTCGGCTGGCGTTACCCGAACCCAAGAATGAAAACCAATTACGGGACTGAATCGATGGGCGAGACGGCCGAGAATATTGCCCAGGAACGCCCTCATCTAGATCGAGCAAAGCAGGATGCCTTTGCGCTGCGCTCGCACCAGCGTGCCGTGGCAGCCATCGACTCGGGTATTTTTGCCGAGGAGATTCTGCCGGTGCTCATCGCGCAGAAAAAAGGTTCCGGGCTGACCGTGGACACCGATGAACGCCCCCGCAGAGATACGAGCATGGAGTCGCTCTCGAAGCTCAAGCCTACGTTCCGGCCCCACGGCGGAAGCGTAACGGCCGGCAACTCGTCCGGGCTTAATGACGGCGCGGCGGCGCTCTTGGTGATGAGCGATAAGACGGCCAAGGAGCTCAAGCTAAGCCCATTGGCGCGGGTTGTTGCCTCCGCTGCTGCCGGAGTGCCACCCCGAGTCATGGGGTATGGACCGATCCCGGCCACCAGGAAGGCGCTTTCCCGCGCAAATCTCAACTTGGGTGATATCGGCCTCGTCGAGCTCAACGAGGCATTTGCTGTTCAATCGCTGGCAGTCATGGAGGATTTGAGACTAGACCCGGAGCAGGTCAACGTGAACGGTGGCGCGATCGCACTTGGGCATCCCCTCGGGTGTTCTGGTGCCAGGATATTGACCACGCTGATCCATGAAATGCGGCGCCGAGCGCCAGATCACAAGCGACCTTTCTATGGGCTGGCCACCCTGTGCGTCGGCGTCGGACAGGGCGAAGCAACTATCGTGGAGTTCATCGGTTAGCATGATTTCGCCGTGGACTGTGCCGCTCTTCAGCGTCGAGTCTCGCGGAACTCCGGCTGCCGTCTTGCAGCGCGCCATCGCCCTATTCTCGTTTCTTGCTCTGGCGACCGCGTGCTCGCCAGAGCTCTTGCCCGTCCCCGTCACTCCCGAGCCGACAATTGTTGCGGCAGCGCCAACCCCACCAGCGATTGCAGCTCCGGTGATCAGCTCTCCAGCCCTGGCGCAAATACACATGCTCGATTTGAAGAACGGTTGGGGAATTGGCGACAAGGCCATTGCGCGGACGGCTGACGGCGGGGCAACATGGCATAACGTAAGTCCAGCCAATGCCTCCTCTTTTGGGTATTCCGCCGTGCCGGATTTCCTGGATTTCTTGCACGCCTGGGTTCTGGTCCCCGAGGCGAACGACATGTTTGCCGGAACGCTCTATCGCACGCCTGACGGCGGCACCTCGTGGACCCAACTCCCGGTCCCGTTCGGCGGCGGCGCCCTGCATTTCCTGGATGCGAAGCAAGGTTGGATGATGGCAACTCTGGGCGCGGGGGCCGGCTCGATGGGCATTGCGGTGTTTCAAAGCACCGATGGGGGCGCCTCCTGGACGCAAACGTACACCAATGATCCAAATCAAGCGGGCGCCGGCAGCGGCCTGCCACTCGGCGGTCTCAAAGACGGCATGTTCCCTCTGGATATGCGCAGGGCCTGGATTGGCGGGGTCGTTTACACGCCCGGCGCAGTCTATCTGTACCAAACGAATGACGCCGGACGAAGCTGGCAACGGAGTCCCGTTGCGCCACCGCCGGGGTACGATCAAGCGCAGCTCGAAACCACAGGGCCCGTCTTCCTGAATACTCAAATCGGATTTCTGCCAGTTCATGTCTCCTTCCAGAATGGAGTAATGCTGGCGATCTATACTACGCGGGACGCAGGCAACACCTGGCTGCTGACACCCACGCTCATCCCTCAGGGTATCTCCGCCGATTTTGTCTCTGAGCAGGCCGCCCTTGTCTGGAACGGCAGCCAGTTCTACGCGACCAATGACGCGGCGCAGACTTGGAATCTTGTCTCGCCCGATGTGACCTTCGCCGACACTTTTGCCGGCATGGATTTTGTCAGCCCGACGGTGGGGATTGTCCTGACGAATGATGCCGCCGGCGCCCGCGCTTTGTACAGGACCATCGACGGCGGCGCAACGTGGGACCTGCTGTCGCACTAGGCGCGAATCCGGAGCTCAACGGTGCGGCGGGGGCAGCGTTCGCCTACGGGGCGCCGGATCGACTTCTTGCAGACAACGATGGAAACAACACGTGGCGGAGCCCCTTGCCTTTCGAAACCAGACACGCGCGACTCAGACGGAGGCATCTTTCCGCGCGGTGTTCGCAATTGGACGAATGGAGCGTTGACTTGAATATGTCCGAGGAAGAAACTGGACGGGAAGAGACGGTGCAGAACACTCAGCTTTCGCGGACCATTAGACCTGCCGTAGCATCTCGGAAATTGCCAGGCATCGGGCACACATCTTCTATTTCTGAGGCCAATAGGCGATGGCACGGCGAATGTAGCCAGGAGGCAAGATGAACGCAACTCTCGCAATGTGGCGCAAGTCCCTCTCTCAGCTGATCAAGATGGACGATAAGAGAGAATGGGATAAGCTCGATATTGTTTCCAAATGGTTCATCGCCACCCGCTCGGCCGTCGGTACGATTACGCTATATTCGGGCCTCATCGGCGGCCTCCTGGCGTGGCAATACCTGCGCAACCAGTCGAAACCGTTCGACATCCTCACCTGGATTGTCCTGACGCTCGGACTGTTCATTGCGCACGGCACCAACAACCTAATCAACGACTTTACGGACTTCAGTCGCGGTATTGATAAAGACAATTATTTCCGCACGCAGTACGGCGTCCATCCGCTGGCTCAGGGCTTCTGGGACAAGCGTACGCACCTGATCTGGTTCGGCGTAAGCGGCCTCCTAGCCGCACTGGCGGGCGTGTATGCGATGTTCTACACGCATTTCGCCCCCTTGGTGGTATGGTTCTTCGTGTTCGGTGCCCTGATTCTCTTGTTCTACACGTACCCGCTCAAATATGTGGGCATCGGCGAACTATCCATCTTCGTAATCTGGGGACCGCTCATGATCGGCGGCGTTTACTTTGTATTGACGGGAACCTGGAGCTGGTTGGTTTTGCTGGCAAGCATTCCTGTGGGGCTCAACGTCGTAACGATCAACCTCGGGAAGCACACGGATAAGCTGAAAGAGGATTTGGGCAAAGGTGTGCGCACGCTGCCTGTCCTGATAGGTGAAACCGCGGCACGCTACGTCACCATGACAGCGATCGTGGTGTCCTATTTGCTGGTCTTCTATCTGGTTTTCGTGGCGCGCTTTCTGACTCCTGTGATGTTGCTCGTCTTGTTGGCCATCAAGCCGGCGCGCGCCGCCCTTCAGCGATTGTCCCAGCCGCGACCGGCAGCGCCACCCGCGGGATACCCGATCTGGCCGCGCTGGTTCTCGACCGTGTGCTTTGTTCACAACCGGGTCTTCAGCAACTACTTCGTCCTTGGGTTGATCCTCGACACCATCATCGGCACGTCATTTCCGACATTCTGGCGCCGAATTCTCTAATACAAAGACCTCCTCCCAGCACGGAGTCCACCGGTTTCAATCTGTTCGTCGCACTGACCCGCCCTTGCGAGCTAGACTAATCTGAGAGCGGTGTGGCTGCAGCCTTCGCCGTACATAGCGCCACGTGTGATGTTCCTGTAGCTCGTGCTCTCTATTCTCCCAATCGGAAATCCGAAGCCAACCGAGACTAAACGTGCAGAAACGGGCACTTCGAATCTTGTCCACAGGCGTTTCTGTTGGATATTTATGATATTTATCTAGTATATTGACAAGTGGGGTGTGGACGAGTATACTGAGAACTCTGGGGCTGTCCTTTCGCCAGCCTCAGTTGACTTGGTGGCAGGAAGGCTGGCATGAAG
Organism: Anaerolineae bacterium; assembly: GCA_041480885.1. GTDB lineage: Bacteria > Chloroflexota > Anaerolineae > Anaerolineales > Villigracilaceae > Fen-1038. Next base: position 1,414 of record JBGPAT010000149.1, on the reverse strand, counting down.
AGCACGCACGACCGAATCCTACAGACACTCTTGCGTCAACCCCGTCGGACGATCAACGAGTTGGCCGAGGCCGTCGGCATTAATCCGATTTCTGTGCGCCATCACCTCACAAATCTACAGGTGGAGGGACTGGTGCTCAGCGAGGAAGAACGCCACGGTGTGGGCCGGCCTCGTCTCGTCTACGGTCTGACCGAAGCCGGAAGAGAGAAGTTTCCGACCCGCTATCTTCGCCTGACCACCCGACTCCTAGCTCAGATGAAGGAAAGCATGCCTGGCCCCCTCGTCAGCACGCTTTTCAGCCAGGTCGCTGAGAACCTTGCCGACGAGTATGGTGACCAGGTCGACGGCATGACGATGGAGCAGCGTTTAGACTTCATGAAGTCCATGCTTGCAGAAGAGGGCTTCACGGTGGACTGGGAGAAGGTCGGTGAGCAGTACCACATTCATGAAGTTTCGTGCCCCTATTATCAAATTGGAGTTAATCACCCCGAGGTGTGCAGTGTCGACCAAGCGCTGATATCAAGAATGCTTGCGCTGCCTGCGGAAAAGGTGCGGTGCGTACTCAGCGGCAATGCGAATTGCACATATGTGGTGCGGCCGCCGGTATCGCCGGAGAAAATCGTAGCTGCTTGAAGGACTTCCATATATGCCCGAAGAACAGGAACAGGCTCCCAATCAAATCAAGTGGAGTATCCACGATTCTCATCCAGAACTGGTTGCGGACGTGCGCGCCAGGCTCAGCGAAGTCGTGGATCCCGAGATCGGCATGAGCATCATCCAGCTTGGCCTTGTACGCGATGTGAGCATCGAGAACGACATCGCCCATATGCAGATGCTGCTGACGACGCCTTTCTGTCCCTACGGCCCGGCTCTTATGGAGATGACACGTCAGAAAGCCGTCGAGGCGCTGAACCGTCCCGTAAGCATAGAGATGCTCGCTGACACGTGGGATTTTGCAATGATGGAGGATCCATCCTCGCTGGACTGGGGCATGTACGCCTAGTCTATGCACGTAGATGAATCAGAACCGCCTGACCGCAGTTGCGGTCAGGCGGTTCTCTTTTTGCCGCCCGTAGGCCAGCCCAAAGCCCCGTTGGGGTCAATTTTGCGAGTGGCGAACCTCAGAAAACTCGGCGTGCCCACCACGTGTCCAAATCCGTGGGGCTGCATTCCCGGAAGGGACTCTTGCTATAATGCATCAGGTGGAGGGAAGTTCCTGGACCACATCGATCGGAGGCGCGGGTGGACGATCTTAAATGGCAGCTCTTGGTGGAAGTCAACGGCCGTCTCGAGGCCGAGTTGCTGGAAAGCCATCTCCGGGCACGTGGAATAGAAGTTGAACTGTTCCAGGAGGCGATCGGGCATCATATCTACCCGGTGATGGTTGATGGACTGGGCCGGGTTCAGCTGTTCG
>JBGPAT010000148.1:0-6676 GCA_041480885.1 Anaerolineae bacterium | reverse complement strand
GAGGAGCATTTCTTTCTCGGAGTGGCCCGTGAGTGAACGCAGGACCTCAAGAGACTTCGTGAAGAGGTCGGTCTTGTAATTGGAGTCGACACCCTGCAAGATCGATACCAGCCGCTCAAAACCCATGCCCGTGTCCACATGTTTGGCGGGCAGAAGTTCAAGCTTATCGGTGCCCAGTCGGTTGTACTGGATGAAAACCAGATTCCATAGCTCAACAAATCGATCACTTTCGAGCACCACCTGCGTCACCGCCCCTTGCGTGGGATGCAGATCGAAATGAATCTCTGAGCAAGGACCGCAAGGGCCCGTGTCGGCCATCTCCCAGAAGTTGTCTTTGCGGCCCGAGTAGAAGAGGTGACTGGAGTCGAAGCCCGGTTGGCTGAGCCAATTGGCTGCCGCTTCTTCGTCCGTGGGGATATCGCCCCTATCGTCCTTGAAGACGGTTGCATACAGGCGCTCTCTGGGCAGACCCCAGACGTCGGTGAGGAGTTGCCAAGCCCAGGCTATAGCTTCCTTCTTGTAGTAATCGCCAAATGACCAGTTGCCCAGCATCTCGAAGAAAGTGTGGTGCGTATCGTCGCGTCCCACCTCATCCAGATCGTTGTGCTTTCCGGCTACACGCAAGCACTTCTGTGAGTCAACGGCGCGCGTATACGGCCGTTTGTCCTGGCCTAGGAATACATCCTTGAACTGGACCATCCCCGAATTGGTGAACAGCAGCGTTGCATCCCCGCCCGGGACAAGCGAAGATGACGGCACGGCCGTATGTCCGTGCTCGACAAAAAAGTCGATGAAGGTCTGGCGGATTTCCGATCCGCTGAGGGTTTTCATTGCTGCTCCGTCGCCTGCAGTGCCGGAATTATACCAAGTGCCTACCAGGCATCCACTGGCAGCGGTTTAGCACGGGCGCAGGCGTTGAACCTCGACACGGTGTGGAGGGCTCGGGGACTGCTTGCCGGATCCCATCGTTTTTTTCCTTCAAGAGCAGGCCAATTGGAAGCCGCACGCTGAAAAGAGACGCTCGAGATATCGTGTTGCAGAGGTGCGGGAGCGCTTGGTCGGTAGTTGGAGGTTGATTCTGACAAGCAGTGGAGCTTCCGGGATAGCGCAGGAGTGCACACGGTGCGAAGGGAACTCACCACTTCGGTGGCGGCATGCCGCGGCGCTGCACAAGAAAACAATGAGGAACAACAGGACTTTTCCGGATGTATGGAGAAATCAACGAGGAACAACTTGGGGACTGCAGATTGTAGGTTGAGGATTGCAGATCGGCCGTGCTCCGACGAGCAAGCAAACTTCGCCATACCCGAGGCGAGGGACGCTCTTCACACTCGTATTATAGAACAAATGTTCAGATTGTCAAGATGGAAAACCTGCGTGAGATGAGGAGCAGGGCCCCGGAGGGGAAAACCTGAACCCACCAATGAGGAATTCCTGGCCGGAATGTCCGCCCAGCCTTTGTGGCTCAGGCATGCCCAGCAAGACCCAGACACGGAGCATTGGATGTCCGTCTCTTCCAAGTTTTCCACGCCCTCCATTCTGCTCGCAGTAAGGCTGCAGTGGTAAATGCAGTCTGTCCTGGCGCGGCTTTCATTACCTCGTTTACTGACTAGGGGCTGCTTGATCTCCAAAGTACGCCGAAATGGTTCCGATGCCCCGAATGTGTTCTTGCAGGGAAGTCCGTGCCTCCCGAGTCTGCAACCCAAGGCAAATCAAACCCGACAATTCTGGCAAGTGTTCTAGACTATAATGGATTTAAGGTTCGTGCCGACGCCCCAGGAAGGAGATTGCCATGGCAAAGCATGTTATTGAAGGGAAAGTCCGGAATTGGGATCACAAGATCTTTACGATCCAAAAAACCGGTGCTTCCGAGAAAGACATTCTGATTCATTTTGGCCGTAGGGTTGACTATAAGGTGGTCAAACTTGATGTGAAGGATCTGCCGTCCAAGGACAAGGATAACGAGAAGATTAACTGGTTCAGTAACTTCGGGGTTATGGACTCTTCGGGCCGCTATCTGAAGCGCGTGAACTACACGGTGTTCCTGCCCCGCATGAAGAATGCCCGCTTTGTCTATTACGAGAGAGGCCGAGTGAAATCGGACAAGACCCCCAAGGGCGAGGGCAAGAGGCCGCGTCGCACGCGAATGGTCCAAGTGGATTTCAATACAGGCGATCCGGGAGTTGGCTGCAAGTAGGAACCTCGTTTCAGTGGCGCTTCTCCCATAGCGACAGGATCTCCCTGTTATAAGTAATATTCTCAAGGAACACCTTCCGCCCCGACGGATCCGAAATTCTATTGGCGCGTGTCTTGATCATGTCATGCGCCGTATTGAGGATCCCTTTCGCGCGAGGATCATCCATCCCGCTCAGAACAATATAGCAACTCAGGTAGACACGCAGAGGCTGGTCGGTGCCTTCGAGCGTGCCGTCTTGTTCAAGTTGAGCCAATATAGTATTGACCTGAACCTGTGCGGAGGCTGAGTCGCCCTGAAGCAAAGAAATCCGCGCCAGGCCGGCAGCTGGTTCTGTAGCCAACACCGGCTGATCAAGTTCATCACGTAGGTTCACGGCCTCCCGGTACGCCCTTAGGGCTGGGTCGGCCATGCCGGACTCAAAGAGGCCGTGGCCCAGGTAGGTGAGGGCCCAGGCCTGCGCGTTGCGATCGTTGGATTGACGTGCCAGCAAAAGCCCCTGCTGCGCATACTCAATCGCCGAAGCGAATTCGCCCCTCGCGCCGGCATGGCTGCTGAGGTTGATCAGCGCAAAGGTTTCGTTTTGACGATCGCCGATTTCGCGGGCGATCTGCAGATTTCGCTGTGCATAGGCGTGCGCCTGCTCGTAATCTCCCAGCAGCCCGCATATCCAACCCATATTGCCCAACAGGACGCACTCCACTTTGCGCGAGCCGATTTCGCGCGCGAGTCGCAGGGATTGTTCGCAGTAATCCAGCGCAGTATTGTAGTTTCCCTGATATCCGGCCACAAGGCCGAAATTGGCCAGCACGCGGGCAACGCCGCGCGCATCATCTTCAGCACGAAATATGGACAGGCTCTGCTCAAAGTACGCACGGGCCGTGGATGGATTCTTCATTTCAAGGAAGGCCAACCCAAGCATGTTCAGAAGGGAGGCTTCCTCTGGCAATGCATTCTGCTTGCGCGCCCAGGCAATGCCTGCTTCTCCATGGTCCACGGCTTCCTTGTACATTCCCCGCTGGTAATACGCATCCAGCAGGCTCAGATATGTACCAAGGGCTACATCATAACGACCGGCTTCGAGCGCAAGTTCCTTCGCCTGGTCAGCCAATTCCGCCGACTTCTCGTAATCCCCGCTGGAACTCATCAAGCGGGACCTAAGCAGCATCACTTCAGCCCGGTTACCGGTTTCACTGATTGAATCTGCCAGGGTTTGCAGGACCTCGATCTCCCGGGTTCGTTCATCGAGCCTGCCAAGCTCGGTGACGATCTTTTCGCATTCGCGATGTAGGCGGTACTGCTCGTTCAGGTCTGTTCCAGGCACGAAGGTCAGCGCGCGCCGATAAAAATCCAGTGCCTGCGCATTTTGATACTCATCGCGGGCCGCGTCGGCTGCGAGCCAGAGATAACGACGCGCCTCGGCCGTGAGTCCGGCCTGCTCGCTATGGTATGCCAGTTCCCCATAATGCCGGTGGATCTCACTGCCGAATAGATTCCTGAGCGCATCGAAGGCCAAAGCATGCAACTGCTGGCGGCGGGACTGTAATTGCATGTGGTATGCCACGTCCCGCAGAAGCGCGTGGTTGAAGATATAGCGGATCTCGCTGAGAGGCGACCAAACGGCAGCGTGCTCCGCGGCGTCGATCTCGTTCTGCAACGTGGTCTCATTAGCGAGCATCCGCGCCAGCACCTGCACCTCAAACACACGCCCCAGCACCGAGGCGGCCTGGACCGCCTCTCTCACCTGGCGGGCCAGTTGGTCGAGACGCGCCACCAGCATGGCACTGATGTCCGCCGGCAAAACAGATGATCTCCCCGTCGGCTTTAGGAGCCATTCACCGGACGGGCTTAGTTCCAGCAGATCCTGCTCCTGCAGGTAGCGCAAGATCTGTTCTGCGAAAAAGGGATTTCCCTCGGCGCGTTCGTTGACCAGCCTGATCAGGGTGGAGGCAGCGGGTTGACCCAGGAAATCCCGAGACATGGATGAAATGGACTCATCTGACAATCCATGGAGATCGATATCTTGATTGATCAGCCCGTCTTCCAGCAGTACCTTCGTACCCTGCCAGCGGGTAGTCATGAGAATGGCGATCGGATAGGAAACCACATCCGCCGCCAGGGCGCGCCTGAAACGCGGCACAAAAGCCTTGGAGTCCTCATCAAGGTATTGGGCATCCTCGACAAGCAGAATCAACGGTTGGCGCAGGCTCTCCGCTTTGAGAAGGGAGATCAGGCCGATGACGGTATTGTCGTAACGCCCCTGCGCGTCCAACTGCTCATAAAGAGCATCCGGCCATTCCAAATCCACCAACGCCGCCAGGAACGATCGCGCGCGTCTCAGTTCGCCCGCCAGGGAGGCTTTTCCCGTAAAGGCGATCAGTTCATCCAGTTTTGCAAGGAACTTCTGCGAGCGGGTGGCATGATCCTGCGCTGGCAGGATCTCAAAATACTCAAGGAGCCAGTTGCGGAACGGGTTGAATGAACGGCGCAGGATCTCGTCGGATTGACACAACGCCCACAGGCAACTCCGCTCCCGAAAAACAGGTGACCGCCTGAATTCATAAACCAAACGACTCTTGCCCATTCCTGCCTCGCCCCAAATCCCGACCACGCCCGCATACTTGCCATCCCAAAGCGGAGCTACAAAATCAGCCAGCATTTGGAGTTCAGAGTCCCTGCCTGCCATCTTCCCGTGAAAAAGCATCTCCGCCGCAGACTTGCGCCCGCGCAGAACATATACTTTTTGTTTTTGGGCGAAGCCTTTGAAGGTCTGCTCACCAACGAATTCGAAATGGAAGCGTTGCTTGACCCTTTGAAAAATACGCTCGTCAAGCCAGGTATCATTCTCTGCGGCGCCCATCATGAAGCGGGCCGCCAGATTGATCCCCCAGCCGTAACAGGCGTAGTTCTCGTATAGCCGCCCGCCCACGTAGCCCGCGTGCGAGATATAGTACGTAATGCCTACAGTAATCGGGAATTTGACGTAGGTTCGCAGGTCGAGCATGAAACTCAACGCCCGGTCGATATCGTTCTCGTGCGCCACGGGCGCGCCCCATGCAACGATCATATTGCAGCCCTTGTCGCCGAAATCAATTCGATCCATCAGGCCGCCGTAGCGCGCTTGTAGATCAAAAAAAGTGTACATGAATTGCTGCAGTGCATCATCCGTCAGATCGGGGATCCGCATGAACAAGTGAACCGTCTGGCGAAATTCTCCCTGCAGATCCTGGGTGATCACCTCGCGCGGCGCAAACATAGCGGCAGTGGCCGGGTCAATTGCCGGCAAAGCAACTGGCCGTGCTGCAGGCAAATTGCCTGATACCCGGCGTAACAAGTGATAGGACCCAAGCAGCTCGGTCTTGGTGTCCATACCGAACTTCTTGCACAATGCGTCCGTCAGGACAATATCTCCGGCGCCTGCCTGAAGCTCTGCACGGACCGCTTCTTCCACTGCATCGCCGCGAAAATAGTGGACGGCCTTGTCAGCGTTCCGGGAACGCAAGATTCCCCATGAGACCGAACCAATCGCCAGGCCGATCTTGGCCGATATGTGAAATTTCCCGTATGGCGTTTCGAAAATGGGCTTCGCCTGCAGTCCTCGCTGAATGGTATGTGCTGCGGCCAGGGCACGACGGGCAGCCGAAGTTTCATCCGTAGCTATGGCGTATAAGGCACTGATCGAATCGCCTGCATATCCAACGATCATGCCACCCTGTCCGAATATGGCCTCCACCAATGGATCGAACACTGCGCCCATCATCACGGCCAACACCTCGGCGCCATCACGTCCTTGTCCCATGAGCGCATCGGTCATGACCGAAAAACCCGAGATATCCAGAAACATGCTGGCGGCTTTGAAGGATCCCTGATAGCGGCCTGCCCGAAAATTGTCGATGATGAGTTGAGGAATGATGCGATGCACCCGACACTCCATCCAGACAATCTGGATATCTAAGACGATTTTAGCACTGCTTAATGACTCGATGCTTCTACACTACCTGCCTGATTAGTCCGCCAAGGGATCGAATGTCTGAACTTTCCAAGCGCTGGAGGAAACGCCTGTCGACAACTACGGGTCAAGGATATGCGGATCGTGAGCTGGAAGCGCGTTGCGCGAATGCCGCCCTGCCCGCCAAGCCAGGGCAGGCAGGGCCAGGTGAGCCTTACGCCTCCTGATCAATAGTGCTCCGGCTTCGCGGCTATCCGATGGGTGCAGGCGTGTGTTTTCTGTTCTGTCCTAGATTTGGAGCAAGTCGGTGCATTCTGTCTCTTGTTTGGACGGTTTCGTCGCTGATTACTGAGGAATTGCTGGACGAGAAACGTTGAGAGCATTGGATTGGTGTCGTCGCTCGGAATCCATGCCGGGTATGGAAGCGTTCGCTTGGCGCGATGTGCATATGGCACAAAGGCCCGCGCACAGTGTATGCAATCCGGCGGCCGATGATCCATCTGGGGAGAGCTCAAGCCGGGTACGCAGGCAGT
>JBGPAT010000147.1:0-6739 GCA_041480885.1 Anaerolineae bacterium | reverse complement strand
TGCCCAGCCGGCTCTGTATGAACTGAGTACACGCGTGCCAGGAGTTCTCCGCAGGTGCGGCGGTTGGAGAAGGGAGACCTGGATTTGCGGGAGTCGGAGCGCATGCCGCAAGTACCGCAACAAGCGGAACCAACATCGATACGATGGCATTAGGCAGCTTCATATCGGCTCCAGTCATACCTCTAATCCATGACTCGGGAAGATGCTAATCTGCATCATTTGGACACGAATGCAACACCGAAGTTTAGCCTTCTAGCGCTCAAACTGCAAGGGCCAGACGCAGGCGGTGTGAAAAGGGGCACACACGGGCAGGTGGGGTTGAAAGAATATACACATTATGTCGACCGTCCCCGGCGCAAGAGGTGACGACCGAGGGTGACTGATAGTCGGTGGGATCGGCGTACATGGCGTCTACGGCGGGTAAGAGGGGATATCCAGTGCAAAATCCGTGGGCAAATCGATCTTCGGATGTGGTGTCTATGGACTGCACGGCCTAGAATCCCGATTGCACGCCCGGCGGTTGTTCCCCCGCAGGCCGCGCCGGAACGGCGCTTCAGGCGCACCGTCTACCATCGACTGAAGATGAGGGGCAGTCACCAGCCGCGGAACGATTTGTCCACAAAAGCCTGCAGAGAGTCCTCACAAGCAGAAAATGGCGTACCCAGTTAGTACCCCTCACAGAGCGTTCGGCTGGAGCGCCATTGTGCGGCGGTCCGGGCAATTCACCCCGGATTGATGATGAACCTGCGCGCGCTGCCATCCCTGCAGCAAGCGTCCGAAACGGGTATCGCGCGACAAAGATCTCGGATTATCCGTGGTGCTGGTGTAGAATGAAATCGGAGCAGCGCATCATGAATCATTTGCCGATCGATACTAACCCGGACGCAGAACCCATCCGCCTCTTCAGGTCCGATTTCCTGGAATTCTTCACCCACATCAGTCCGGTGACCGTTGTCGCACTGTGGCTGCCCATTACCGTTCTCTTGATGGTCTATGCCGTGATGAAAGCCGCCGGCCCTGCGTTTCCGGCATTCATTCCGTTGGTCTTCCTCGTCGGCCTTTTCCTGTGGACCCCGGCTGAGTACACCCTGCACCGCTTCCTTTTCCATCACAAGCCAACCAGCCCAGGCCAGGAACGCATCTTCTTCCTGTTCCACGGCATCCACCATGCCCAGCCGCAGGTCAAGAGCCGTCTGGTCTTGCCGTTCCCAATTAGTATCCCTCTGGCAGCCGTTTTCTTCGGACTGTTCTACTTGGTCCTGGGGATTCTGCTCAACGCTCCGCAATTGGTGGCACCGCTGATGTCGGGCTTCCTGATGGGGTACCTAGCCTATGATCTGACCCACTATGCCACCCACCACTTCCCGATGCGCTCGGGATATGCAAAGTACATCAAACGCTACCATATGCAGCATCACTACAGAGACCCCGACACTCGCTTTGGCGTCAGCTCACCGGTTTGGGACTGGGTATTTCGTACGCGGGGAGTCGAGTGAGTAGGAGAGCAGATGTGGTTGCGATGGAAGCCATCGCTAACTGTCATCTGTTGCGACGGCAAAACCAGACCCGATTCAGTGAGAACGCGTCAAATATCTACGTCAGGCTGGCGCGCGAGCTCCCAACCATTTCCGATTGATCACAAGCGGGTTCTGGTTTTCATCCTCACGCGCAATCGTACAGCACTAAGTCGTGCAGACTTCGATCTCAGCCAATTTGCACCCGCTGGGATTCCTCGAGGTCATGTAACTCCCTAGATTGGTCCCAACTGATTATAGAAACGCGGCATGATGAGCGGTACTAGGTGTCACACACGTTTGGTCGAAGGACTTGTCGCTGCAGAACGGAGATGCCCGCGCCAGAAAGCCTGCCTGAACTCCCTGTGGTCGCAGACGGGCTCTTCTAGAGCGAGGCCGGGCAAAATCCCGCTTGACAGCCTTTCTTGGCTGAGATAACATATGAATACATGTTCATATATTCATGAATACTAGGACCCTCTCCGAACTCAAAGCCATCGAACTTGCGGACTTGTTCAGCACCCTCAGTGATGCCAGCCGCGTGCGCATCATCTCCGCCTTGTTGGATAAGGAGCTCAGCGTGGGGGCGCTTGCCGAGAAGCTGAAGATGAGCGAATCTGCTGTCTCTCACCAGTTGCGCGGACTGCGCCACATGCGAATCATCCGCGGGCGCAGGCAGGGCAGACAAGTATTCTACAGTCTTGAAGATAATCACGTGGAGCAACTCTTCCGCATGGGACTCGATCATGTCGAACACGGATAAGGTACGATGATCAAGCAGCTAGCATCCCCGAAGCGCCTCGGTTTCCGCCAGCCATCGCGACAGACCGGTTTGCGGCTCTCGCTTGCGCTCCTGCTTACGATCGGACTAGTCGTGGCCGAAGCATTCGCAGGCATCTTCGCCAACAGCCTGGCACTGCTCACGGACGCCGCGCACAACTTCACAGATGTCATCGCGCTTGGCTTGAGCTGGCATGCAGTCCAGCTCACAACTAAGCCGTCCAGTTCGCAGAGAACCTACGGTTATCATCGCGCGGGGATCTTGGTGGCATTGGTCAACTCTGCGACGCTGGGATTCATTGCAGTTGGTGTCTTGTATCAAGCTTATCTACGCTTCTTCAGACCGCCGACTGTGAATTCCGACATGCTGATTGAGGTCGGCTTGGTGGCGATCGTAGTCAATCTGCTCACGGCGCTGTTGGTCAGGCGATCGAGTGAAAATGACTTGAACATACGGTCATCGTTCGTTCATTTGCTGGGGGACGTCGCCACAAGCACCGGCGCCGTGATCGCAGGGGTGATCATCCATTTCACTGGTTGGAACTGGCTCGACCCGTTCGTCAGTGTACTGATCGGCTTGCTGATTCTGTACACTGCCTGGGGTGTCATGCGAGAAACAGTTGAGATCCTCCTTGAAGCCACACCGCGGGACGTAGACATGAGGGCAATGGTCTCGGACATCCGGCTCGTCCATGGCGTGCTAGATGTGCATGATCTGCATGTGTGGAGTCTGACAAAGAATCTAAGAACGATGTCGGCGCACATCCTGACTGAAGATATCTCCATCCGGGCGGGTGCTCAGATTCAAAGTGAGGTAGATGCCTTGGTCGCAGAACGCTACCACATCTTGCACGCCACGCTGCAACTCGAATGCGTCCGATGCGAACCCGACCCTTTGTTTTGTGACGTGGACGACGTGGTTCGCCCGCCACGTTGGATGTGACACGTCAGGAGCGCCACGGAAAGGAAACCACAGATGAAATGGATCACCCGCTCTCATGTGCATGTCGACCGAGTTGCCTGCCCCTGGCTGATCACCCGTTTCATTGACAACGAAGCGGAGTTCCTGTTTGTGCCATCAACTGAGATTGAAGGAAAGGCCAGGGAGACGGGGGCGATACCCTTCGACGCCCCTGGAGTGGAACTGGGGCACGGTTCGGACGGCCGCTGCTCATTTGAGTCGATCATTCAGAAGTACGGGTTGAAGGAGCCTGGACTCTTGCGGCTGGCGAAGATTGTTCATGCGGCAGATGTGTCGGAAGACATTGATAAAGAACCCCTTGCGCGCGGGCTCGAGGCCATTGCCAGTGGCTATAGCCTGCGGTACCCCGAGGATGAGGAGAATCTGTCCCACCAGTTCGAGGTCTACGATGCGCTCTACGCTTGGTGCAGGTTGGACGTCGCAAGGGAGCACTGAGCGGCGCTCGCATCTGCAGCGGACGAAGCAATTGCCGATCGCCTGAAGCGGAGCCCGCGAAGTCTCATTCCCGTTTGGGATCAACTCAACACATGAAATCAAGATCGGATGTCATCACCCTCTTCTTGACTCGCATCATCCGCCTGTTCTGCTACGGGTTCCTTTCCGTGATCCTGGCCCTGTATCTTGTGCAGGCGGGCCTGAACGAAAAACAAGTAGGTCTGCTCTTCACGCTGACACTGGCCGGCGATGCCGGCATTTCGCTGTGGCTGACCACCTCGGCTGACCGCTTTGGGCGCAAGCGGACGCTGTTTGTTGGGGCGTTGCTCATGCTGGGCGCCGGGGTGTTGTTCATTCTCACGCGCAACGTGCTCATCCTGATGGCAGCGGCGATTGTCGGTGTCATCAGCCCCAGCGGCAACGAGATCGGGCCGTTCCTGTCGGTGGAACAAGCTGCCCTCAGTCAGCTGCTGCCGGACGACAAGCGTACGCAAACCTTCGCTTGGTACAACCTGGTCGGATCCTTCGCAACAGCCACCGGAGCGTTGTGTGGCGGCTGGCTGGCTCAGTCCCTGATATCGAGCAGCATGCCTGCCCTAGACGCCTACCGAGTCATCCTAGCAGGATATGCGATTGGCGGTCTGCTGCTCGGGATCCTGTTCCTATCTCTTTCCCGACAGATCGAGGTTGCCTCAGTCGCGGGTCCGCATTCGGACCCGGTGGTTCTCGGATTGCATCGCTCGCGCAGTGTCGTAATCAGACTCAGCGCACTTTTTGCGGTGGATGCGTTCGCGGGCGGGTTGATCGTGCAATCGTTGGTGGCTTACTGGTTCAACCTCAGATTTGGCGTGGGAGCCGGAGTCATTGGATCCATCTTCTTTGGCGCGAACGTGCTGGCCGGCCTCTCAGCTCTGACTGCAGTTTGGCTCGCAAAAAGGATCGGCTTGATGAACACCATGGTCTTCACGCACGTCCCTTCCAACGTACTGTTGATCCTGGTACCCGTAATGCCCACGCTCCCTCTGGCGATTGCCGTCCTGTTGCTCCGCTTCAGCATCTCCCAAATGGATGTGCCGACGCGTCAATCGTACACGATGGCGGTTGTCGCGCCAGACGAACGGTCCGCGGCTTCTGGAGTGACAAATATCGCCCGTTCGGTCGGCGCAGCACTTGCGCCTTCGCTCACGGGCGCATTTCTGTCGTCCGCGGGCCTCATCAACATGCCGTTCTTCCTCGCGGGCGGACTTAAGCTTCTGTACGATGCGCTTCTCTACCGCAGCTTTCGTTTGGTAAGGCCGCCTGAGGAGAGCGCCAGTGCCGCGGCGGCGTAGTGCTGCGTCAGGCCTGAGGCTGCTCCACTCTAGCCGCAAGCTGATTGCGATCTGTGATTACCTTGCATGAACTGGCTTCAGGTTTCCCTTACCGTCAATGGTGAATTGGCTGAGGCCGTGGCAGACGTTCTGGCACGATTCGCCCCGAATGGCGTAACGACTGAGCAAGGCATCAGATATCTCGATCAAGAAGACGAGGGCACTGCAGACGGCCCCGTGACTGTGCGCGCGTATCTGCCAGCGGACGAGCAGCTGGAGACCACTCGGCGAAAGATCGAACAATCCCTTCATTATCTTGGAATGATCCAGCATTTGCCAGCTCCGGCGTTCACGCCGATCGCTGACCAAAATTGGATGGATGCGTGGAAGCAGCACTATCGGCCAATTCCGGTCGGCCGCCGACTGATCATCGTTCCATCCTGGCTTGACTCTCCGGATCGGCAGCGCATCCCCATAAGGATAGAGCCCGGCATGGCGTTTGGAACAGGGACTCATCCGAGCACACAATTGTGTTTGGTGCTGATTGAGAGGGTGCTCGATCTGCGAAGGTCCAAAAAGAAGAACCTGGATCAGAGTGCTGGCGTGACCGCGATCGATGTGGGCTGCGGTTCCGGCATTCTGTCCATCGCCGCCATCCGATTGGGTGCAGCGGCCGCACTTGGTGTGGATATCGATCCGCAATCGATTCAAAATGCCCGCGAGAATGCAGCCCTTAACGGTATCGGGTCCGAGCTAGTCCTGGGCGCCGGCTCGGTGGCGGAAATCATTGATGGCAAGTTTGGGGTGACCACAGCCATGTTGGTCGTGGCCAATATCCTAGCTCCCGTGATCGTTCGGCTGTTGGGGGAGGGCCTGGCGGACTTGGTCTTGCCCGGGGGAGCTATCGTCCTGGGCGGCATTCTTCAAGAGCAGGCCGCAGGTGTGCTTGATGCCGTGCAGGCGCGGGGTCTGCAAATGGAGGCGACCCAGGTGATGGGAGATTGGGTCGCATTCCTGATGAGCCGCTCATCTGCCGCTTGAACCCCATGATAGCCGCGTCGGCGGCCCGTATCGCGGCGAACAGAACTCGATCTGGACCGTCAGAGACTGGACTACTTCAAGAAGGGATCGAGGCTGGCGGCGAGCTGCGTTGCGTGCCCTGTGCCGCTAGCCCTTAAAGGATTTGCAGCATCCGGCATCATGGGGCACTGGGTTCCGACGCAGTTCTTCAGCAGTGCATGGAACCGTCCAGCTTTTTTGTGCTATGATTCCCTCGATATGGATCGTCGCCACCTGGGCTATTATCTGCTGCTTAATGTATTCATTTCCGCGTGTGTCACATCGGCCATATTGTACTGGTATGACCGCAACTACCGAGCGGTGACGTTGCCGCAAGTGAGCATTCCAATTGCACCATCCGCGCCGGCGGGCTCGGGGACGACCGGCCGGGTCCAGCCGGGTCAGGTTCAGATCGTCAGCGTAATTGGCGCCGGCACGCTGAATGTTGAGGCTGTGGTGGTCAAGTACAACGGCGAAGGTGAATTGGACTTAACGGGCTGGCATCTCAAGGATGGAGCTGGAAGTTCCTACACTTTCCCACCTTTTAAGCTCTTCACGAGTGGGGCGGTTCAGGTGCATACGGCCAGTGGTACGAATACGGCCATTGATCTGTATTGGGGACAGCGGCAGCCCATGTGGATATCAGGGCAAGCTGTCCT
>JBGPAT010000146.1:0-6758 GCA_041480885.1 Anaerolineae bacterium | reverse complement strand
CCGAGGCGCTGACCACTTATGGGCAGATCGGGGTCAAGGTATGGGTCTACAAGGGCGAGGTCACGCCTGAAGTGGAAGAGAAAATCGAATCAACAGAAGGCGTGTACGTTAGTGAGTGAGCAGACGAGCCCGGCAGGCCGCGCGGGGACGACTGGCGAGCGAGGCTCTGATTTTCTATCACGGGTATCTGGGAAAAGGTTGCAGTTATGCTAATGCCTAAACGTGTCAAATGGCGCAAGCAAATGCGCGGTCGCATGAAAGGCAAGGCCTCCCGCGGCGCTGAGGTGTCGTTTGGCGAGTATGGCCTGATGGCATTGGAGCCCGCTTGGATCACGGCGCGCCAGATCGAGGCTGCCCGCCGCGTCATCGTCCGGGAAATGAAGCGCCGCGGAAAGGTCTGGATCCGGATATTTCCGGCCAAGGCCTATACTCATCGCCCGCCGGAAACCCGAATGGGTTCCGGTAAAGGTGGGGTGGAATACTATGTGGCTGTCGTAAAGCCCGGCCGGATCATGTTCGAGGTTGCAGGCCTGTCGGCTGAGCAGGCCATTGCGGCCCTGAAGGGCGCCCAGTACAAATTCCCCATCAAGACGAAGGTCGTCAGTGGGCGCCAGGCAGGAGAGTGACGAATGAAGTCCGAAGATATCCGCGGAATGCAGCTGGAACAGCTCAGGGCAAAGCTCACCGACGCTCGCGAGGAGCTGATGAAGCTCCGCTTCCAGCAAGTGACAGGCCAGCTAACGGATAGCAGCCGTCTGCGCATCCTGCGCCGCGACATTGCCCGCATGGAGACCATTCTCAACCAGGGCTTGCGCGCGGCAGCTGCCGGAGGTAAGTCATGAACAAACGTCGACGCATGGTCGGTAAGGTCACCAGCAACAAGATGACCAAGACCGTGGTGGTGGAGATTGTTCGCAAGTTCCGCCATCCGCTATACAAGAAGGTGATCTACGCGAGCAACCGCGTGAAGGCGCATGATGAGCTCGCTTGCCAGGTGGGCGACCAGGTGCAGATCGTGGAATCTCGACCCCTTTCGCGTGATAAGCGCTGGGTGGTTGTATCGGTTCTGAAGCGGGAGACGCGGACCGCTGATGCCGGTGTCGCAGCGATTGCCACGGCAGACCTGCCGAGTGCAGAAGCGCAGGGATCCGAGCAGGAGACGCCCACATGATCCAGCACGAATCGCGGTTGAGGGTGGCCGATAACAGCGGCGCCCGCGAACTGCTTGTGATCCATGTTCTTGGCGGGTCGACGCGCAGGTACGGTCGGATCGGCGACGTCGTTGTGGCGACCGTCAAATCGGCGACTCCCCAGGGCACCGTGAAAAAGGGTGAGGTAGTCCATGCAGTGCTTGTCCGCCTGACGAAAGAATGGCGGCGCGAGGACGGATCCTACATCCGCTTCGATGACAACGCTGCCGTGATCCTGGAGCCGGATACGCAGAACCCGCGCGGGACGCGCATCTTTGGCCCGGTGGCGCGCGAACTGCGCGACAAGCAGTATATGAAGATCGTATCTCTCGCGCCGGAAGTACTCTAGGGGCGGGCAGGAGTCTTGGAATGAGAGTGAAGATTCGCAAGGGCGACACGGTTGAGATCATCAGTGGCCGCCTCGAAGACAAAGGCAAGCGCGGAGAGGTCATCAATGTGCTAACCGCCGAGAGCCGCGTTGTGGTGCAAGGTGTGAACATCCACATCAAGCACCAGCGGCAGATGCAGACACAGGCCGGCCGTCAGATCAAGCCAGGCCGGATCCAATTCGAAGGCCCCATCGACATTTCCCACGTGATGCTGGTATGCCCGAAGTGCGGCAAGGCTGCGCGAGTAGGCATCCAACGTGATGCGACCGGCGCGCATCGCGTGTGTAAGAACTGCGGGCAGCTGATTGATTAGGTGCTGGAGCGCATCCGATGAATATTCTGCATGAACGATACCGGAAAGAGATTGCGCCGGCGCTTGTCAAGGCGTTCGACTTCAAGAACGTGATGCAGGTGCCGCGCGTCGAGAAAGTTATCCTCAATATTGGAGTGGGCGAAGCCCTTGACAACCCGAAGGCGCTCGAGGCCGCGGTCGGCGATCTCACGATCATCGCGGGACAGAAGCCGGTGACTACCAAGGCCAAAAAGAGCATTGCCAACTTCAAGCTGCGCGAAGGCCGGTTGATCGGCGCCAAGGTCACCCTACGGGGTGAGCGCATGTGGGCTTTCCTGGATCGATTATTGAACGTCGCCCTGCCGCGGGTCCGCGATTTTCGCGGCGTCTCGGCCAATGCCTTCGACGGGCGTGGGAACTACACCTTGGGAGTCAAGGATCAACTTGTGTTTCCTGAGATCGAATATGACAAAGTTGACAAGATGCGCGGCATGGAGGTCACCATCGTGACCTCTGCCCGGAACGATGAGCAGGCACGCGCCCTCCTGCAGCTGCTCGGTATGCCATTCGGCAAGAAGGAAGCATAAAGTATGGCGAAGAAGTGCATGCAATATCGTGAGCTCCGCCGGCGCAATCCCGTTCAGGTCCGGAACCGTTGTCAGCGATGCGGACGACCGCGCGGCTACATGCGCCGCTTCGGCCTGTGCCGCATTTGCTTCCGCGAACTCGCGCTTCGGGGGATGATCCCGGGCGTCGTCAAGTCATCCTGGTAGCCGTTGCAGGTGAGCGTATGACCATCAATGATCCGATTTCCGACATGTTGACACGAGTACGCAACGCTGTGCTGGCCGGTCAGGCCCAGGTGGCGATGCCCAGCTCCAAGATTAAGGCCGAGATCGGCAAGATCCTGAAAGAGGAGGGTTTTCTGGACAGCTGCGAGGTTGTCGATGATGAGAAAACCACCTTCAAAGTCTTGCGCATCAAGATCAAGTACGTCGGTGAACGGCGGGAGCGTCGTCCGGTTCTGAGCGGCATCCAGCGCATCAGCACGCCGGGTCGCCGCATATACACCAAGAAGACTGAGATCCCGTGGGTGCTCTCCGGATTGGGTGTGGCGATTCTGTCAACGCCGAAGGGCGTCATGACAGGTGCGCGTGCCCGCCAACTGGGCGTCGGCGGCGAGATCCTGTGCAAAGTCTGGTAAAGGCAGGAGGTAGATTGTGTCTCGCATAGGACGTCTGCCCGTGCAGATTCCAAGTGGCGTAACGGTTAACCTTAAAGGCTCCAGCGTGAGCGTAACGGGCCCCAAGGGTGAACTAAATCGGACTTTCTCCAGCTTGATTGGCATTGCCATGGAGTCGAATCAACTGGTGATCACGAGGACGTCGGATGAACCCGCGGAGCGCGCGCTGCACGGCACCACGCGCGCGGTGCTGGCCAACATGGTGCACGGCGTGAGCAAGGGCTTCGATGTCGTACTTGAGGTTGAAGGCGTTGGGTATCGCGCCGAATTGGAAGGCAAGAACCTGGCGCTGTACGTAGGTTATTCGCATCCCGTCAAGATCGAGCCGCCTGCCGGGATCTCATTCGAGACTGACGCCAAAACGCGGCAGATAAAGATCCTGGGCTATGACAAGGAACTCGTCGGGCAGATGGCAGCCAACATCCGCAAGGTGCGCCCACCCGAGCCCTATCATGGAAAAGGCATCCGCTATCTGGGTGAACATGTGCGTCGCAAGGCCGGCAAGGCTGGCAAAGGAGCCGTGAAGTAATGGCCAAATCCTCCCGCGCGACGGCGCGCCTGCGTCGCCACCGCCGCGTTCGCAAGGACATGGCAGGTACCGCGCAGCGTCCCCGGCTGAATGTCTTTCGGAGCGTGACGCAGATCTATGCCCAGATCATCGACGACGCGGCCGGGCACACCTTGGTCTCGGCCTCATCCGTTGACAAGGAGTTAAGGGAAAAAGTCAAAGGCCTCAAGAAATCTGAGCAGGCCAAGGTCGTTGGCAAGGCCGTGGCAGAACGTGCCAAGGGCAAGGGCATCAAGGCGGTTGTTTTTGATCGCGGCGGCTTCAAATATATCGGACGCGTCAAGGCGCTTGCCGACGGGGCCCGCGAAGGCGGCCTGCAGTTTTAGCGGACGGAGCAGCGAATGGCAGATAAGAGAAACTACAAACCTCAGCAATATGAAGCCCAGGATGCCTTCGAAGAGAGGGTCATTGAGATCGCCCGTGTCGCAAAAGTGGTCAAGGGCGGCCGCCGCTTCCGCTTTCGTGTAACGGTCGTCGTCGGCGACAAAAAAGGCACGATTGGCATGGGTACCGGCAAAGCGAATGCCGTGCCGGACGCAATGCGCAAAGCCTCGGAGAGGGCACGCAAGAATATGCAGGTTGTAAACCTCTCGGGAACGACCATTCCGCACGAATCGCTTGGGCAGGTGGGTGGCGCACGCGTGTTCCTCAAACCGGCCTCGGCCGGTACCGGCGTTATTGCCGCAGGCGGCGTCCGTGCCGTGCTCGAGGTTGCAGGCATCCGCGATATCCTGACCAAGTCCATGGGATCGGCCAATGTCTTGAACGTGGTGATGGCAACCTTTGGCGCGTTGCACGGATTGCGCTCGGCGCAATTGGAGGCTGTCCGTCGCGGCAAGAAGGTTGAGGAATTGCTGCCATTCTGGGAGCGCAGGAGGCAGCATGCCTAAGAAGGGATCAACCGGCCGAACCGTGCGAGTCACGCTGGTTCGCAGCCCCATTGGCTTCACGAAGGACCAGAAGGCAACCGTGCGCGCCTTGGGGCTCAGGCGCATGCATCAGACGGTCGAACATCACGATACGCCTGCCCTGCGCGGCATGCTCACCAAAGTCATCCATTTGCTGAAGATCGAAGAGTAGGTTGTGATGAAACTGCACGAGTTGGCACCCAATCCGGGCTCCAAGAAGAATCGAAAGCGCGTGGGCCGCGGGATTTCCGCTGGCCAGGGCAAGACGGCCGGACGCGGCACCAAAGGGCAGGGATCGCGTTCCGGCGAGGGCGGGCGCATCTATCGCCAGGGAGGCAACCTGCCTCTCTATCGCCGATTGCCCTTCATGCGGGGTGAGGGCTTTACACCGCCGAATCGCGTGACCTTCAACGAGGTGAATCTGGACCAATTGGCCGAGGCTTTCAAGGCTGAGGCGGATGTGAATCCGGAGACCCTGGCGAAGGCGCATCTGCTGCGCGAAACCCGCAACCCTGTCAAGGTGCTGGGCCGGGGCGAGATCAAGATTGCACTCAAGGTCAAGGTGCATCGCGTCAGCGCAGGCGCCAAGGCCAAGATCGAGGCCGCCGGCGGCTCTGTGGAAACGATCGAATGAGTTTCCTTGCGAGGAGTTGACCCATGAAATCAGCGTTTTCGGGCTGGCGCTACCTGTGGACTTCTGGAGATATCCGTCGGAAGCTGCTCATTACATTGGGCATTCTGGCGCTATATCGGCTTGCCGCCAACATCCCCGTACCGAATGTGGACTTCACGGCACTCAAGGCATTCCGTGCGAGCGGTGCAGGTACAGCGGGCTTCTTGGGATTCCTGGATCTGCTCTCAGGCGGAACTGTCTCCAACTTCTCGCTTCTGTCGATGGGCGTATATCCCTACATCACCGCCCAAATCATCCTGCAGCTGCTGATCCCGATCATCCCCGCCCTGCAACGGCGAATGCAGGAGGATCCCAGAGAGGGTCGCCAATGGATGGAACGCTGGACGTACTTTCTCGCTGTACCAATGGCTGCCCTCTCAGCAATTGGGCAGATCAATATCTTCAATTCGCTGTCTGTGCAGGCCCTAAACCAGACGATCGTTCCGTTTGGCTTCACGGGTGCCTTGCTGCTGCCCTCGGTCACGATATTGCTTGCCATGACTGCCGGCACGATGTTTGCCATCTGGCTTGGCGAGTTGATTTCTGAATACGGAATTCGCGGTCAGGGCTTGTCGCTGATCATCTTTGCGGGTATCGTCGCGCGCATGCCGGCCAACCTTGCGCGATTGCTCGCCGATCCATCCTCGGCGCTCTTCCTCATGGTTTTCACGCTCATCGTGATTGTGCTCATCATTTTTGCCATCGTTGTCGTGCAGCAGGGGCGCCGCAATGTCCCAGTGATGTATCCCGGACGGCGTATGGGGGCCCGGATGTCGATGCCTGTGAAGGGCACGCTGCCTTTGATGGTGAACCTGGCGGGCATGATCCCCCTGATCTTTGCCAGCGCCATCCTGCAATTCCCTGCGATTATCGCCAGCTACTTCACGAGCTCGCAGAATGCGGCCGTCAAGAACTTTGCACTGGGGGTTCAGAGTACCCTGGGCGGGACCGGGACCAACAATTGGGTGTATTGGCTGCTGTACTTCCTCATGGTGGTGTCCTTCACATTCTTCTATACCTCGGTCTTGTTCGAGCAGCAAAACTACGGAGATAATCTAAAGAAAGTGGGCGCGCAGGTTCCGGGCGTGCATTCGGGCGATCCGACCCAGAAGTATCTCAATCGTGTCCAGCAGCGGATCACGCTTCCTGGCGCGGTCTTCCTGGGCGTGGTCGCCGCGATGCCTTTTCTCCTGAGCAAGTTGCTCAGTCTCCTCAACGTGGCGTCTGCGTCCTCCACAGCCGGCCTGTTCCTTGTGTCTTCGGCGGGCCTGCTGATTGTTGTGGGCGTCGTCCGCGATACTTTCATGAATATCGATGCCGAGTTGAAGCTCCACGGCTATCAGGACTCGCTGCTCGTCCGGTAGCAGGCAGACACCGACGATGGCGAACTACATTGTCCTTCTCGGACCCCCGGGCGTGGGCAAGGGCACTCAAGCCGAAATCCTGGCCGAGAAAACCAATCTGCCGCACATCTCGTCGGGCGATCTGTTTCGTG
>JBGPAT010000145.1:0-6760 GCA_041480885.1 Anaerolineae bacterium | reverse complement strand
GCGCGGTAGTCCGCCCAGCGGCACTCCTCAGCGAGACTACTCTCAATGCTAGGTGCGAGTAGATGTCTTGCGAAAGAGGGCCAGATAGTGACGTTGCAGATGGCTTTCTTGTCCACCAACCTGGATCACAATCGTCGAAGCCGACTGGCACGGTGCGCTTGATCGTGTCAATGTAATACGTGCTCGAGTCAATTCCCGCAAAATGCATATAGGCCAGTAGCCTGTTTGGAAGACTGCTGCACCGTGTTGCTGCCTCAAAATGCGGCACCGTGTTGCCCGAATCGCCGTTTAAGGTGGGCCACCCAAGGTCTTGCGCCAGCATCATCCCATCCATCTCAGCGATCCACAGCGGCTCTCGTCTTGTATTGGCCAAGATCAGGATTGGCTGGTCTGGTACTGCGTCTGGAAGCTGCGCCCGAAGGTCATTCACCCGAGCCTGGGAACCTGCTTTACTATACGTCGCGTGATCGAAGAGCACCGAC
Organism: Anaerolineae bacterium; assembly: GCA_041480885.1. Classification (GTDB taxonomy): domain Bacteria; phylum Chloroflexota; class Anaerolineae; order Anaerolineales; family Villigracilaceae; genus Fen-1038. The sequence continues at coordinate 6,278 of JBGPAT010000145.1, read as the reverse complement.
TCCGCGACTAACAATCCGGTCAGGGCAACCGCGAACGCGGCTCGACTCACGTGGAGGCGGGCATCCCGTCTCTTTAAGGCATCTACTCCATAGCCGATTGCCAGCGCGAGAGGCCACATGAGAACCAGCATGATGCGGGTGACCGCCCGGATGCTATTCAGGCCCGGCAAAGTCCAGATGATCCGGTACAGTGTGAATCCATGGAAGAGGAAGGTCAGCGCGACCACGGCCGCGCCCGCCAAGACATGCAGCATGACGAACGAGCGGTTCCCTGAATTCCGATGCGAAATGAGTGAGCCCACGCCGATCATCCCAGAGATTGTGGCAGCGATTCCGGGAAACAGTTGGTGCTCTTGCCGCATCGGCAGACCGGCCATTAGGGCGGATACAACTCTCCACAATTGCGCCCTATCCGCCACGAGATAGCTTTGCCATCTTGGTAACATCATGGCAACTTCGTACCACTCACGTCCGAACCCATAGAGCTTTGAAACGCGCCAATATGGCCAAACTAGGGCCGCCAGGCTTGCACTCAGCAGGATGAACGCAGACGAACCCAGGAGACGGGAACGTGGTGTGGCGCGCTGCCAAGCCAGCTTTACTCGACTGGGCCAAAACCGCAACACCTCCGAAATTGACCGCTGCCCGACGACCAGTGGGGACAAGACCACAAGCATGATCAACAAAACGACCAGAAAGACGCCGGTGTAGATGCTCAAATAGAATTGCCAGATTGACCAGAAGAGGACAGCTACCAGAGTAAGAAGTCGCGGCGATTCCAGCATTTGATACAGGAAAAAACATGCCAAAGGGATCCCAAAGCGATACAGCAACTGCGCGTGCAGGTCCTGGGCAAGCAAGGGAAGCCCGAAAGCAAAGAAAAATGCCGCTGTGCCCTGGGCCAAGGGACTGAACTGCAGCCGGGAAAGGACATAGGTCGCTGCCAGAAGATTCAAGCAGAAACCGAGTACGTACCATCCCTGAAATGCAGACTCACGATCAAAGCCGATGTACCTGAAGATCGCGTAAATGGGCGCAGAGCCCAGCAAGTTTTCGCTGAACGCGATCGTGTCGGGGAACGGATAGAAGAAAGACGCTGTCCAGTAATGCGCATCAACTCCAGAAATCCAGCGATAGAAATGCTCCAGGACATAGTTGCAGTATCGAGCGTCGCCGAGATCCCCCGGAAGCAACGCCCAATTCGGTCCTAGCGGCTTGACAACAACCAACCACAGCCCTAAGACCGCAAATGCGGCGACAACCAGCTTGGCGTAGACAGGAAATGGGATCTTCACGGTCTCGTGCTTGCCCTTGATATCTCTTTGACAACGATCTCCGCGTATTCCCTGTTCAGTGCCTCTTTTGGCGTTTCTTGTTCGCTGCTGCTGCCGCCCAAGGATAATGCCTTATTCAGTCAGTCTCTTCATCCGGGGCAAAGCGCTCGTCTTTGATAAGAAGAATCTTCGTTTTGGGCTGCCCGTGCGTTTGTGACCAGGCATTCGCGCCTCGGGGAATGGTCGACGAGATTAGTGGGTGAAGAAGCGAAGAATCGATCTAAACAAGTGGGGATTGAGATGCTGAAATCGGTTGTAATTGGACGCGATCGTTAGAACTGTGCTGGCTGCGATGGAAAGGCTCGCCAGAATAATAGCAGAAGATGCATATAGATGAGGACCGCGGGAACCTTCATGGAGATAATGATAGCCCTCCAAAACGCCAAGCGCGGAAAGCAGGACGAGTGACGGGACAAAGTCAGCCAGCAGACGCATGGCGACATAAAAGTATACTAGCAAAGTCGCGAAGGACAGAATACTTGATCCGATCAAACACGCCGAGAGCCACAAAAGCAGCCGATCCTGGCTGCTTTCTTCAGCGCTTGGTTTCCCCGCATACTTCATCGATGCCCACGAGATGGTCTTGATGACCGGCACAATCGAAAACAAGACGAACGGGGCAACGAACATGAGACCTGCGATCTCCTCCAGGTGGTAAATGTGCGATCCACTTACGTCCAGGAATGAGGGACTGCGCCCATACGTGAGTGCCATGAATGGAAATGTGGATCGAATTGAGATGGGATTCAGCAGGAAGAACCACAGATTGGGCAACACATAGGACAACGAAAAGGATTCCGAGTGGAACTTGTCGAGGTTTGTGTAAGTCAGCGCATAACGCAGACCTGTCTCGAAGACGGAGCCGAAGCGCGCCCAGTTGTACCAGCCCAGGCAAAGGATGCCCAGGCCGACTGGCAGCCCTAGAGTGAGCAGATTCCGGGCAGCCTCCCGGATTTTGTTTTTGGCTCCGTTTGTCCCGACAAGCCACACAAATGTCGCGAGGATCAGGAAAGCCGCCGGAAGAATCGTGGGCAGGCGTGATCCTGCAGCGAGGGCCCAAAGGACGCCCGCCATAAGCAACCTTGGACGAGACGGTGTTCCCCTATCCAAGGCCGAATATGCAAAATACAGACCTCCGATCAGAAAGAATTGGCCAGCGGCTATGGCAGCTTCATAGATTGCGGGGCGGCTGAGCATCCAAGGGATCGGACAGGCAAGGGCCGCTACCAGGACACACACGACAATCAGCGAGGCGGGCACATCCCTGTAGATCCTCTGGGCGAGTCTGATTAGGAGGAGACTCGTAAATATGAGGAGTCCTCCCAGGAACGCAAATGCGAGATACTGGTCACCTATGAGCGGGTAGCCAAATCGTCTTGCGATCCAGAGGCAGAGAGCCGGCACCGGCCCCCAGTACGGGTAGACTTTGCCGTCATAGAAGGACGCGTCCCAGACTTGATCCACAAATGCCTTCAATGCGGGAATGCTGTTCCGGGCTTGTGGGTCATACGGATCCGGCAGGCTGCGGAGTGAGTCCGGAGCCTGCACGCCGAGATATAAATGCCCATTCTCGAATGCTGTGGCTAGCTGATCGTAGTAGCGACTCGTTTCGGGCCAGGTCGCCCAGTTCCCGGCTGTGATGAAGAAGCCGTACAGCGCGAGCAGGAGCATCACGGCAATGGCTGTTGAGACAGGAAGTCGGTAATCCCAAACGATCCGAGCGACCTTGCTGCCGCGCCAACGCGACAAAGCGGATCTCATCGAATTTCTCGAATCTGATTTCGGACGTAGATGAGCAACATCAATTCCTCGCGACGCTGCTCGATTGCCACGGCAATCAATGTGGATGCCCTCGCATGCCCACACTCATTGGATTGATCATCCTGCCTCGTCTATTCGCCCCGGCAATGAGGCTTGCCTTCGAGGGCACCCCGAATTTCGATGGGCACCAGGCCCTGTAAGGGCACCACCCTTTCCGAAACCCACAACCAAGTGCTCTCAGACCCAAATCCAATTGCGCTGACGAGTTGGCACACTGTAGTTTTCTCTAGCTCGATCCTTTTCCGACGGGTTGATAGCGGAGGTACACCACACCGGAACTAAACGTCCGCGTTTCAATGAGCTGCAACTTCATTGGTCTGTGCAAAGCCGGGAAGAATGGCGTGCCACCTCCGAGGATGACGGGATTCACGAAGAGCCCGTACTCGTCGATCAGATCGAGCTTCATGAAGGCAGAGGCGATGGTCGGACCACCCACACTCAAATCCTTTCCGGGTTGTGTCTTCAGCTTCGTGATCTCTTCGGCGATGTCCTCCCGGACCAGGCGGCTGTTCCATTCGACCTTGTCGAGGGTCTTCGAGAACACGATCTTGGGCATGTCCTTCCAGATATGGGCGTACTCGACCACAAACGCAGGGTTCGACGGGTCTGCATCCGCCGTGGGCCAGAAGTCAACCATGAGCTCGTAGATCCGCCGTCCGTACAAGAAGGCGCCCGTTTCACGTGCTTGAGCGTTGAAGAAAGTGTGCAGTTCCTCGTCGACAATGACCCAGTCAATCCGCCGATCCGGTGTCTCGATGAAGCCATCGAGCGACACGGACATCGAGTAGCTCACTTTCCTCATCCTTGACTCTCCCAATGAAATCGGAGCCTAGACGGAGTCTCCAACCGAACTCCGGGCAGGCTTGCATGCACCTGCCCGCAAAGAGCCACGGGCAAGCGGGACACTTGCCTTCGACCAAGGCTATTCATACCGATCAGATCGCTCGGAATCTGCGAGGCTCAAATCCAATGGGCGCAAAGTCCGAGGCCCTTTCTAGGCATCGCGACGCGCTTCAGGTGGCATCTCCAGCCAAAGAGCCCCGAGAGAAAGGCCGATGTCGGAGATGAAAAGAATCAGTGAGACGATCAGGGCAAGCATGCAGAGAATAAAGAGCGTGACGATCACCGCTGCCACGCCAAGCTGAAGGAGAGCGCCTAGAAAGAGGCCGATCATCAGGATCGACGCCAGCAGGACACTGAACGCAGCCAGCGCAATACCCGCTCTGACGATCCTCGCCCGAGTTGACAGGATCCTGAGCTGCGCCAGGATGTGCGCGCGAGCCGCAGGCGGGGCGCGACGATAGTCCTCCGTGAGAACGCGAGAGCGGTCGATGACCCGGCCGAAGCGATTGGTCATACTCAAGAGAATGAGCCCAACGCCCGAGATCAGGATCACCGGGCCGACAGCAAGCTGCAACGTGGGGATGCGGTCAGTCAGTGACATGGAGTCCCCGGTGAGTCGGTAGTGGACCTACTGGGATCCGCTGTGTAGTTGAAGATCCCGCACAGCGGGGCGCCCTTCCAAGAACCCATGAGCATGCGTACTCAACCCGAGGAGAACGCCGGCATCTGTGAGGCTCAGTTCTAGTTCGGTTGCCATCCTACTCTGAGTGGTCGCACGAGTTCGAGCCTGAGAGACGGGCGTGAGGCCCGCTACATTGGGCTCACGAGCTGGAAGTAATTGCCATCCGGATCCGCGAGCGTCGCAAGCCAGCCGCTTCCCATTTGATAGGGCGCCCTGACGACCTCAGCGCCGAGTGCCTTGATCCGCTCGAACTCCTCCTTGACCTGCGTCGTCTCGAAGTTCAGCAGCAGCCGACCGGGGTCCTTGGTCTTTCCCCCCATCTCGGAATGCTCCAGGACGGAGAAGTACGAGCTGCCGACCTGCCAGCCGTAGAAACCATGCTCGCGATCGACCATTTGGGGCGGATTGCCGATCACGCCTTCGTAGAACGCCACCATCGCCTTGGCTTGCATTGTTCCGATCATGACCGAGTTGAGATTCAACATTCTAAGATCATCCTTTCCCTGTGAAATTCGACGCAACCTATCAGGCGGTTTGAGCCCAATACTACCCGATTCCAGCCAGACGGCACGGGACCGATGTCGTCCCGGGGCCCCTGAAGGAAACCCACCACCAAGCGCATTCATACCAAGGAGAACGCTCGGCATCTGCCAGGCTCAGTTCCAATTGGGCTACGATTCAGCCCCGCATTCCGGGTGATTTGTGGGCCCAGTAGGATTCACATGGCAGCGCCCTGAAAGGGAACCTACGACCAAGCGGTTTCAGGCGCAATTCCAGTGGGGCTATGATTTCGCGTCTTCGTGGGACCTGATCAGGCCGCCTTGCTCTTGCCTTTTGCCAGCGCCCGTTGGATGTCCTTCACGCGGTGCTCCGCCGAATGGCCGTCGAGATCATACGGCCAGTTTTCCCCACGGCCGGGCCGGCTGAACCATTCATCCGGCGCCTCTCGCAACGCCCTCAGCAGATCTGCCTGTACCCGCCTGTGCCATTCCAGCACCTCTCGTGCTGAACGCTTGTGATACCGTGCATAGACCAGGTGATTGCCCTCCGTGATATTGAGTCCGCTCTCTTCTCGCGGCCTGCGTTGCCTGCGTGCCGCAAGAGCCACGCCTTCCTTCCAATATGTGATGTGGGCCAGCGCATCCTTTACCGTCCACGGCTCCTTGGTCTCGGGCCGGGGTACGGCCTTTCTCCATTCCGTGGCTGTCAGCCCGGAGATCAGGCGGTCCAACAGCCGAAACTCTCGTGTGGCGCGCTTGATGACTTCGTCGCGTGTGTGGGTCATGATTGCCTTTCTTTACGTGCCCCTTCCTGCGGGGTTCTGTAAGGGGGCCTGCGAGCAAGCGTATTCAGGCTCAATTCCAATTGGGCTACGATTCTGCCCCGTACACAGTGGATTTGTGGGCCCAGTAGGATTCGAACCTACGACCAAGCGATTATGAGTCGCGTTCCAACTGGGCTAACACCCGATTTTTCCGTTTCAGTCTAGCTCCGGGCAATCGTCAACCCTGATTCTCTCGATCCATTATATGTCTTTCCACCCCTCAGCCACCTCCCAAAACTCTATAACCCTTGTACACAGTGTCAAATCCTCTGCT
>JBGPAT010000144.1:0-6799 GCA_041480885.1 Anaerolineae bacterium | reverse complement strand
TGCAGCCAAGACGGATCAACCTCGTTTTGTGGCAGGTTAGATCGGACCCTCTGGCAAACTCCCCTCTGCCAGCGACCCGGAGCTCTCCAACGTGAGTTTCGACGATCTCGCGGATGTATTCCGCGAACAGGCCGTCGGCTTGATCCAAGGTGGCGTTGATCTATTGCTGATCGAAACTTCGCAGGACATCCTTGAGGTCAAAGCCGCCATTGGTGGCATCCACCAGGCTTTCGAACAGACTCAGGTGTATTTGCCGATCCAGGCGCAGGTCACATTGGATACCACCGGCCGTATGTTGCTTGGCACCGACGTAACGGCCGCGCTTACAATCCTGGAGGGCATCGGCATAGATGTCATCGGTCTGAACTGCTCTACCGGTCCCGAACACATGCGCGAGCCCATCCGCGTCCTGGGTGAGATTTCCACGCTGCCTGTTTCCTGCATACCCAATGCGGGTCTTCCGTTAAACGTGGATGGACAAGCCGTCTATCCACTGGAGCCCGAGCCCTTCGCCGCCGCGCTGGTCGAGTTCGTGGAGAAGCACCGCATCTCCGTTGTGGGTGGATGCTGCGGCACCACGCCTGCCCACCTGAAATTGCTGGTCGATGGCCTGAACGCACGTCCGCACCCTGAACGCCCTCGTCAATCTGACGCCAGACTGGCGTCCTCCATGTCAGCCATCTCCATGCGGCAGGACCCACCTCCCACGCTGTTGGGCGAGCGATGCAATGCACAGGGTTCGCGCAAGTTCAAGAAGATGCTGCTTGAGGAAGATTATGACGGCATCCTTGAACTAGCCCGCGATCAAGTCGCCGGCGGTGCGCACGCGCTGGACATCTCATGTGCGGTGACCGAACGGCCGGACGAGGTCGACTTGATGCGTCACGTCGTCAAGAAACTGGAAATGGGTGTCGATGTCCCGCTGGTCATCGACACCACCGAACTCGACGTGCTCGAAACCGCCCTCAAGACAGCACCCGGCCGCTGCTTGATCAATTCCACGCACCTTGAGGCAGGCCGCACAAAGGCTGACAAGGTTTTCAAGCTCGCCAAGGACCACAATGCCGCCGTGATCGTCCTGACAATCGATGAGAACGGCATGGCAAAGACCCGCGAGAAGAAGCTCGAGGTCGCCCGACGCATCTATGACATCGCCGTCAATGAGCACGGTCTCAGGCCTCAGGACCTGGTCTACGACGCGTTGACCTTCACGCTTGCCACAGGTGACGAGGAGTTCAGCGCTTCGGCGATCGAGACCATTGAAGGCATCCGCCTGATCAAGCAGAATCTGCCCGGCGTGCTCGCTTCGCTGGGCGTCAGCAATCTCTCGTTTGGCTTGTCCCCACAAGCCCGCCCCGTCCTCAATTCGGTCATGCTGTATTACTGTGTCCAGGCGGGCCTGGACATGGCCATTGTGAATCCGACACAGGTGAAGCCCTATACCGAGATTGACACCGAACAGCGCCAGCTCGCCGAGGATCTGATCTTCAATCGCCGCAGCGATGCCTTGCAGCGCTACATAGAATACTTCGAAAAGGTCTCGCCGCAAGCCGCGGAGCGCGGGCTGGCAGATCCCACGGAGGGCATGACCCCGGAAGAGCGTCTTCACTGGTCGATATTGCATCGGCACAAGGATGGTGTGGAGGCCGACATTGATACCCTCGTGAATCGCGGTGACTTCCCGAGCACGCACGAGGCTGCAGTCCACACCCTCAACACCGTGCTGCTCCCGGCCATGAAGGAGGTTGGTGACAAATTTGGCGCGGGCGAATTGATCCTCCCCTTTGTCCTGCAATCCGCCGAGGTTATGAAGAAGGCAGTCGCGCATCTCGAGAACTACCTCGAGAAGAAAGAGGGCTTGAGCAAAGGGCTGGTGGTGCTGGCCACCGTCTATGGCGATGTCCACGACATCGGCAAGAATCTGGTCAAGACCATTCTCGCCAACAATGGCTATGACGTGATTGACCTCGGCAAGCAGGTGCCCGCCGAAACCATCATCACCAAGGCTGCAGAGGTCGGCGCCACGGCGATAGGCCTTTCGGCGTTGCTCGTGTCCACATCCAAACAGATGCCTCTGATCATCAATGAATTGCATAGGCGCAAGCTGGATTTCCCAGTGCTGGTCGGCGGGGCTGCGATCAACCGGCGTTTTGGCCGGCGCATTTTGTTTACAGAGGACGGCAGTCCGCATGAACCCGGGGTGTTCTATTGCAAGGACGCGTTTGAGGGCCTTGAGACGATGGATCAGCTCATCGTGCCGGCGAAGCGAGAGGAACTGCTCGCGCGGATTCACCAGGAGGCCGATCTGGAGATGGGCCGCGCCTCCCAGGTGCCAGACTACCACAAAGCCCCACGCGCTCGATCGAATATCGAACCGGAACCGATTGCGCATCCGCTCAAATGGGGACAGCGCACTGTCAGTGACATGCCGCTTGAGATCGTACTGAAGCATCTAAGTCGAAATGAACTCTATCGCCTCTCTTGGGGCGCCCGCAACGCCCATGATGCCGAGTGGGTGAAACTGCAAAAGGAGTTTGATGCGCGCCTCGAACAAATGACGCGCGAGGCGCTGCGCGATAAGTGGCTCCGACCCCAGGGCGTATACGGACTGTTTCCCTGCCAGTCCGCTGGCGACGAACTGATCCTCTACAATCCCGATTCGATCAACACGGCCTCCCCGGACGAATTGGCCCGCTTCAGCTGTCCGCGGCAGCCCTATGACGATCATCTCTCCCTGGCAGATTATTTCGCCTCAGTCGACTCGGGCAAGTTGGACGTGGTTGCGCTGCAGGTTGTGACTGTCGGTCAGGAAGCGACTCAGCGCATTGATCAGCTCCAGGCAAGCGGCGACTATTCGGAGGCGTATTTCTCGCACGGGCTGGCGGTGCAGTGCGCAGAGGCCAGCGCAGACTACTTGCACGCTCATATACGCCGTGAATTGGGCCTTGGGGAGTCTCAAGGAAAGCGATATTCCTGGGGCTATCCCGCCATTCCTCAGCTGGAGGACCACCAGAAAGTATTCCAGCTTCTCCCCGCCACAACCACCGTGCTCGGGATGAGCCTCTCTGCAGCGTATCAACTGATACCCGAGCAATCCACCGCGGCGATTATCGTCCACCACAAGGACGCCAAATACTACAGTATTGGCGAATCCAGGGTGGAGCAGCTCATGCGCTAGGAGTCAACGACGCGCGGACCGCGCGCGTCTGCTCTGGCACACACCATGCAGGCAATCCTGCCTCGAAAGCATCTTCCGATCACCGTCTTGCTTGCCGCTGCGCTGGTCCTTGGCGTGTTCACCGCCGGGGATTATGGCGAAAGCTGGGACGAAGCAGACATCTATCGTTACAGCGAATATGCCACCCAGGCCTATCGTTTTTTCCTGCACCCGGCAGATCTGCCCGCGTTTGATACCAACTTGAACCTCTACGGACCTGCGTACTATGTGGCGGCGGGCCTGATCGCAAACGGATTCATGGCCCTCCATCCAGCATGGTCCCAGATCAATGCCTGGCACTTCACGTATTTCCTCACGTTTTTGGCGGGCGCCCTGGCGTTGTATCTGCTGTGCACGCGTTGGATGAGCGAGTTAGCTGCTCTTGGAGCGGCGCTCCTGTTCCTCTCGCAGCCGCTGCTTTGGGGGCATGCATTCATCAATCCCAAGGATATTCCCTTTATGACGATCTTCACGGCTGCGGTCTACAGCGGTTTCAAGATGGTCGACGGCCGGCAGGCATCACCCTTGATCAGTCCAAGGCTACTCGTGGCGGCGGTCCTGCTGGGTTTGACGGTCTCATTCCGCGTCGTCGGACCGCTCGCCGGTCTCATTGTCCTGGGATATGCGGCGCACAGGCTTGGCCGCAGAGTAATCGCTCCGGCGGCAGTTTATCTGGGCATCGCTGCCATTACGACCTACCTCGCGTGGCCATATCTCTGGGGTGCGCCGGTTGCCGGCTACATCACGAGCCTGCAGACTATGACGGAGTTTCCGTTCGTCAGTAACATTCTCTTCAACGGCAGGATCTATAAAGCCGATGAGCTGCCAGGTATGTACTTTCCCACTTTTCTGGGAATCCAGCTGACGGAGACTGCCTTGATCCTCATCTGCGGCGGCATTGCATTATCTGCGAGATTGTTTGTCAGAAGTCGTTTGGCCGGTCCCCTCACGCTTTTCCTGGTATGGTTCGTATCGCCGGCCGCGCTCATCATCGCCGCGCGCGTTCCACTCTACGACAATGCCCGTCAACTGTACTTCCTTCTGCCGCCCTTGTTTGTCCTGGCGGGCCTCTGCCTGGACGGACTCTTTGCCCTGTTGACCCGCCCGGCAATCCAGGCTGGCATCTTGTTCATCGCAGCTCTGCCCGGCATTCTGCTTGCGATCCGTCTGCATCCATATGAATACGTATATTACAACTCGCTTGTGGGCGGCACTGGCGGCGCCTACCGCAGGTTCGAGACAGACTATTGGGGGATTTCTTTCCGGGAAGTGGCCGAGTACCTGAATTCATCAGCACCCCAGGGATCCAGTGTTCTGGTGTTCGGCCCAGACCAAATACTCAAACAGTATTTGCGGCCTGACATCGGGATCGAAGTGCCGCCCGAGTCTCCGCCCGCTGCCCACGACTTCGTGGCCATGCAAACCCGCGCCAACATCGATGAGAGGCACTGCGGTGACACAGAGACCGTATACTCGGTTGGGCGCCGAGGCGCGATCTTTTCGTTCCTGAAGCGAATCCCGATCGGCGTGGGCTGCAATTGATTCCGTGTCTTTCTTCCAGCGATGAAACGCACTTTTCTTGAGAACCGACCTATCATTCTGCTGCTTTCTGCCGGGCTCCTCCTCGGTATTCTCACATTTCGGCAGTACGGGGAATCATGGGACGAACAGCAATTCTTCAAGTACGCGGACCGTGCCCTTGAGGCCTATTCCACGTGGCCGCGGACGGGCACCGTGCCACTCACCGGAAACACTTACGACAACTATGGGCCGGCCTACGTCATGTTTGTGGCGCTGGGAGCCCACTTGCTCGGTCTAGTGTTTCCGCTCATGACATCCGACCTTCGGCACTTCATCTATTTGCTGACCTACCTGGTTGGCGTAGGGGCTTTTTACCAGCTATGCATGCGCTGGCTCGGTCGTAATGCAGCCTTTGGCGCCACCTTGTTGTTCGCTACCCAGCCGCTGTTCTGGGGTCACGCCTTCATCAGTCCCAAGGACATCCCCTTTCTGGCCCTGTTCCTCCTGACGATTGTGTTTGGATTTAGGATGATCGATACGGTTCGGCCTGTCGATTCTGAATCGACCGAGCCGCAGGCAAAGCGGCTGCTGTTGCTGGTCACCGGTGCCTGGATCATTGCGGTTGTCACCTTGCTGGTCGCAACCCCGCTCATCCACGCCTGGATTGAGAATCTGATGGCCGCCGCCCAGCACACAAATGCTGCCGCAGGGCTTACTCCCGGCACGGGCGCGCCTGATCAGGCTGCCATGAGCCGTGGATACTTCGTGCTCTTCGTACGCCTCAGCGCGATTCTCATCGTCCTTTCGATTGCGCTTATGGCCTGGTTCTGGCGGAGAGTGCCCTCCGCCTACCAATTCGTGTTATCCATAACCCCAGCAGCGGCCCTTCTCGGGTTTACGACCTCCGTCCGGATTCTGGGGCCTTTCGCAGGTTTGATGGTGGCGGCGTACGCCGTTTGGACTCTGCGTAAGAGGGCTCTTCTCGTCCTGCTGACCTACGGCCTCATCGCGGCTGCGGCCATGTACCTGACGTGGCCATACCTGTGGCCGGATCCCATCGGGCATTTGATTGAAAGCGTGCGCGTGATGTCTGAGTATCCGTGGCGGGGCGGTGTGCTCTTTGACGGTGTAGTTTACGGCAGCACAGATCTCCCGCAATCGTATCTGCCCGTACTGCTGGCAATCCAGCTCACGGAGCCGGTCTGGTTCCTGTTCGCGGCCGGCCTCGCGATACTGATTTATGGCGTTGCCGTGAAGCACCACCGGCCCAACGCCCTATTGATTCTCGCCCTGGCCTGGTTCCTGCTGCCCCTGCTGGGTTTCATTTTCACGCGCTCACCGCTGTACGACAATTTCAGGCAGGTGATTTTCATTCTGCCGCCCGTATTCTTGCTAGGGGGAGTTGCATTTGAGAACATCCGGCCCAGTTGGCTGCAGGGTGCCTTGATCGTTCTGGTCCTACTACCCGGAATCGTGGAGGGGGCGCGCCTGCATCCTTACGAGTACATCTACTACAATCGTTTTATTGGCGGTGTGCAGGGCGCCTTTCGGAAGTATGAGCTGGATTATTGGGGCACATCCTATCGCGAGGCTGCGGTGTATCTGAACCGTGCCGCTCCGGCAAATGCCAGCGTCTGGGTGGAAGGACCCACCCATTTGCTCCAGGTCTATATCAGGCCCGACTTGAAGATCTATTCAACGTACGAGGCCAAGAGGGCTGCTCACTATGACTACATGGTGGCCATCACTCGCTTCAATCTGGACCTGCAGTCATATCCGGATGCGCCTATCGACCATGTGATCGAACGCGAGGGTGCGCTCTTGACGGTCATCAAGAAACCTTAACGGAGAAACAATGGCTGATCTACTTAAACGTATTGCCAACGGCGTAATCCTGGCGGACGGCGCCATGGGCACAATGCTGCACGGCCGCGGCGTAAGCTTCGACAAGTGCTTCGACGAACTCAACCTTTCCAACCCGGCTGCAGTGGCGGACCTTCATCGCGAATACGTTGAAGCCGGAGCGCAGCTGATCCTGACGAACACTTTCGGTGCCAATCG
>JBGPAT010000143.1:0-6815 GCA_041480885.1 Anaerolineae bacterium | reverse complement strand
CGCGATCTCAGTTCGTACAGAGCATTCCGGGGGGAACTGAAGCAGGCATTCGCGGTCAGGAGCGGGCCAGATGTGCAGGTAGACGTGCTGCTCTCGTGGGTAACGACCCGGTTTGCCACAGTTGAGATCGAGGAAGCACCTCGAGCGGCCGGCTCATCCAACTATGATTTGTATAAGCTGATCAAGGTTGCTCTCCTTATCCTGACAAACTACACGACGATACCGCTCCGGCTTGCCAGCATCTTGGGTTTTGTGTTCACGGTCCTGGGGTTTTTCGTGCTACTCTACGTGCTGGCGATCTATTTCGCGGTCGGGTCAGTCCCGGGATTCTCGTTTCTGGCATCGGCGATCACCTTGTTTAGCGGGGTGCAGCTCTTTGCACTTGGGATTATCGGCGAATATCTGGCGCGGATGTTCGAACGCAGTTCTGGCCAGCCGCTGTTTGCCGTTAGAAAACGGATTGGGGGCGGTGGTTGATTGCAGTCATTCTGCAACCCTCATATATCCCGTGGCGCGGGTATTTTGACCAAATCCGTCGTGCTGAAGTTTTCATTTTCTACGATGACGTCCAGTACGACAAACATGGGTGGCGAAACCGCAATCAGATCAAGACGGCTCATGGAAGACAATGGCTGACAATCCCGGTCCATAGCGGGGGAGTGACTCAAGGCATTCCCATCAAAGATGTCAGAATCGATTGGAGTAAATCTTGGCCCGATCAGCACTTCAAGTCCCTGAGCGCCTCCTACGGCAAAGCCCCCTACTTCCGCAAGTACCAGCCATTGCTTGAAGCCTTCTATAGCCGCCGCGACAACTCCATCGCCGAGTTCACGATTGCCACCACGATCGATCTGGCTCGCGAGCTCGGCATCACGCACACGCGTTTTATGCGGTCGTCGCAGCTCGAAGGGATAGTGGGTAGTAAGACCGACCGATTGATACAGATCCTCGCCAGTGTCGGGGCGGACCAGTACCTGAGCGGGCCATCCGCTCGCGACTACATTGATAGAAGCAAATTCGACGAGGCGGGGATTGGGCTGGAATTCATGGAATACAATTATCCCGAGTATCCTCAGCTGTACCCCCCGTTTGATCCTCAGGTAACGATTCTGGATTTGCTGCTTATGACGGGCATGAAGGCTTTGGACTATCTGGGAGAGGGGCAGCGCACGCCGCACCAAACCTCGTGAAACCATCCGGCTGCTGGTCGTCCGCGAGCCCTCGCTGCGCCACAAAGCTGAACTTGCTGGACCAGGGCGAGGGCGTAAATCCCATGCTCCCTGCAAATCATGCCGTCAACTTGCGCATTGATCCGGCTTGCGAATCTGACACCACCGACCGGGCCACCGCAATCATCTTCGGGAGCCTGTAGCACAAATGCCGATTGGTTTCAATAATCCCCTTCCCGTCGGAAGAGAACTTGAGTATGTGGGGCAGGCGCTTCAGAGCGGCCATATTTCTGGCGATGGGCCGTTCACAAAGAAGTGCCGCGAATTTCTCGAGCAAGCGCTCGGAGTGCCGCAAGTTCTTCTAACCACGTCCTGCACGCACGCGCTCGACATGAGCGCGATCCTGCTCAACGTCGAGCCGGGCGACGAAGTCATTATTCCCGATTTCACTTTTGTTTCGACCGTCAATGCCTTTGTGCTGCGCGGAGCCCGGCCGGTCTTCGTGGACGTTCGCCCGGACACCCTGAACCTCGATGAGAGGCAACTTCCGGCGGCGATCACTCCGCGAACCAAGGCAATCATTGCGGTCCACTACGCGGGTGTGGGCTGCGAAATGGACACGATCATGGAGCTTGCCGGCAGGGCTGCCATTCCCGTGGTCGAAGACAACGCCCACGGCCTGTTTGGAAAGTATCGGGGCCGCTACCTCGGCACATTTGGCGTGCTAGCTGCCCAGTCCTTCCACGAGACCAAGAATTTCAGCAGCGGCGAAGGAGGAGCACTAATCGTCAACGACGCTCGATTCATCGAGCGGGCTGAGATCGTCCGTGAGAAAGGCACGAATCGCTCGCGTTTCTTTCGCGGTCAGATCGATAAGTATACGTGGGTGGATATCGGATCATCCTACCTGCCATCTGACATTCTTGCGGCCTACTTGTATGGTCAGCTTGAGCAGCGTGAGAAGATCCAGAGTCACCGCCAGAAAGCATGGAAAACATATTCGGCCGGGCTTGGGGATTGGGCTGCCCGACACGACGTCCATTTGCCCGTCATCCCTGACGATCGCGACCAGGCTTATCATATGTTCTATTTGCTCATGCCCAATCTCGACCTGCGGCAGCGGCTGATTGCACACCTGCGCGAGCGAGGCATTCAAACCGTATTTCACTATCTCCCGCTGCATCTATCCGATATGGGCCGCCGCTTTGGGGGAAAGCGGGGCGACTACCCGGTTACCGAACGAGTCAGCGACCAGCTGCTCCGTCTACCATTCCACAATGTGCTGACCCGTAAGGAGCAGGAGGAAGTCATCGAGGCGATTTTGGGTTTCAAGTTTTGAGTTCCTGAGCCGGCCCGTGCAACCGGCATGTTACAATCGCCTTGCAGAGAGGTCTGTGTGCCCCGCAAACCCCGCGTGCACGCTGATATAGTCATTCCGGTCTTCAATGAGGCCGAGGTCGTGAAACGTACGCACGCCCAGCTGCGTTCTGTGATCGACACTCTATCGCCTCGGTTCACGGTCTGCTACGTCAATGACGGTTCCACGGACGAGACCGCTGCCGTACTTGCTGGCCTGTCGAAGCGTGATCCAAGGATCCGAGTCATAGAATTGAGTCGCAATTTTGGCCATCAGGCGGCCTTGACTGCCGGTCTGACCGCAGCCGATGGGGACGTCGTGATCACGATGGACGCCGACGGTCAGCATCCACCGGAACTGATTCCCCAGATGCTGGATCTGATTGGACAGGGGTACGACATCGTCCAGGGTCAACGCGTGGGCGCAATGCAGGCTGGGGCGTTTAAGAAGTGGACTTCGGGCGGCTTTTACCGGATGCTCAATTTCATCAGCGGGACGTATGTAGTGCCTGGCGCGGCGGATTTCCGCGCCCTCTCGCGCCAAGCGTTGGATGCTCTCAAGTCGATGCCTGAGTTCCATCGGTTCCTACGCGGCATGATCTCGTGGATGGGCTACGCAAGTGTGATCTTGCCTTATTCGGAACCGAAACGCTTGGCGGGGAAATCAAAGTACTCGCTGGCCAAGATGATCCGTCTGGCCATGGATGCGTTGTTCTCGTTTTCCTTGGCTCCGTTGTACCTGGGCCTGAGCTTGGGCGCCGTGCTGCTTTGCGGGGCAGTGATCGAGATCATGTATGTATTGTCATTTTGGGTCTCGGGTCACACGTCGAACTTGGCACCCGGTTGGAGTTCCCTCATGTTCATTACCCTCATCGTCGGGGGGATGCTGATGGTCTTGCTCGCCTTTATTGGGATCTACGTGGGCTATATCTTCCAGGAGGTCAAACGCCGTCCGGTCTTCCTCACAAAAAAAGGGGAAAAGTGACGACTGGGGCAGAATCATCGCGACATTTTGCTGTCTTGAGTCGCGGTCGAGTTATCGGTTCTACCCACGTCTAGAAATCCACCGAGCACTCTAATATGCCCAAATTGAAGGTCCTGTCATTCGGGGCGGGCGCCATAGGAACCTATGTGGGGGGCTCGCTCGCGTTGGCGGGCGCGCAGCTGGTATTCGTTGAGCAGACGGCGGTGGCTGAGGAGCTTCGACGGGACGGCCTGCGTCTCGACCTTCAACTTGATCGAAGACGCAATCGCAAAGAGGTGGAGATCCTTGATTCGGCGTCGTTTGTAGCAGCTGCCTCAATCGACGAGGCTCTCAGATCCGGCCCCTTTGATGTGGGGATCTTTGCCCTGAAATCCTACGATACGGCTACAGCCGTGGCGGGCATGCGGCCATTTGCACGGCAGTTGCCACCCATCTGGTGTCTATCGAATGGTGTGGATAATGAGCCCGCGCTGGCAGAGGTCCTGGGCCCCCAAAGAGTGATTGCCGGAACCGTGACTAGCGCCATAGGCCGGCGCGGTCTGGGCAATATCATCCTCGAGCGGTTGCGCGGCGTAGGGATTGCCGAGATGCATCCCCTGTCTGCCCGGCTGTTGTCTGCAGCCGACTCGGCGGGTCTCAATGCCTGGTCGTTCGCCGATGCCTCTGCCATGAAGTGGTCCAAACTGCTGACCAATCTGATCGCCAACCCAACTTCCGCGATCCTTGACATGACTCCCGCCCAGATCCTGGCAGATCCTGCACTGTACGCGATTGAGATCGGTATGCTGCGGGAGTGCCTGGCAGTCATGAAGGCCCAGGCAATCCCGCTGGTCGACCTGCCGGGTACTCCGGTCCGTGCCTTAGCGTTCGCCGCGCGTCTGCCATTCTGGATCTCGAGGCCGCTGGTTTCGAGGGCGGCTGGCCCTGGGCGCGGGGGAAAGATGCCTTCCTTCCACATTGATCTGCATTCCGGCCGCGGCAAGTCCGAAGTGGAGTACTTGCACGGAGCCGTCGTCAGGGCGGGGATGAAATTCGGGGTTCCGACTCCGATCAACCAGGTCCTCACGGAGACACTCATGGCGCTGACGAGCGGGGAAATGCAGGTCGAAGCATTCGCACATCAGCCCGGGAAGTTGCTTGCAACCGTGCGTTCGCGGATCTAGCACGCGCTCATCTGCACAGCTGCGGCAAGGGTCAGCGCGGCGGCAAAACTTTGAGATAGCTGATCCCCCGCGGCTTGGACAGTCTGAGCCCACAACAGTGCTGGCGAAGCCGTCCCGGGTGATACAATACCCGTCCTGATTCGAAGGTCATGGCAGCCAAATCAGACTTCCAGTTAACGACCGCGCGCTCGGAAGTGGAGATCCATCTCCCCGACGGGCGCGTTCTATCGGGCCCGCGTGGGGCACCCGTCGGGGACTTCCTGCAGGCCCTCAAATTCCCCGTGCCCGTGGTGGCCGCCGACGTTGATGCCGACCTGCGAGAACTCACCTATCCAATCCAGAGGGAAGCCCGAGTACGACCCGTAACCATGTCTGACTCGGATGGCGCCCTGATCTATCGACGATCACTGA
Source organism: Anaerolineae bacterium (assembly GCA_041480885.1). Classification (GTDB taxonomy): domain Bacteria; phylum Chloroflexota; class Anaerolineae; order Anaerolineales; family Villigracilaceae; genus Fen-1038. The sequence continues at coordinate 1,731 of JBGPAT010000143.1, read as the reverse complement.
ATTTCTTGTTGGAGATGGCATTTGCCGATCTGTTCCCAGCCGCACAGCTCGGAATAGACCACTCGATCTCCTTTGGCGGCTACTACTGTCAGGTGGGGGGCCGCGGACCGCTGACTGCAGATGAGTTGCAGATGCTCAAATCACACATGGGCGAACTCATCAAGGCAGACCTGCCATTCGCGAAAAAGCATGTGCCGCTGACGCAAGCGGTCGAGTATTTTCGATCAATGGGCTACGAAGACAAAGTCGCGCTGCTCAAGTATCGGCGAAAGGATTACCTCACACTCTACAGCCTTGGCGAACGCATGGGCTATCATCACGGGTACATGGTCCCATCCACTGGCTATCTAAGGTGGTTCGATCTCATCATGTCCAACGGTGGCTTCACTCTGCGTTTCCCGCGCCGCCATTCTCCAACGGAGCTGGAGCCGACTACACCGTATCCTCAGCTACTTGCAGCGTTCCGCCTGTATGGCGATTGGCTCACGCACCTGGGCATTGACAACGTCGGCGCCCTGAACAATGCCATCCAGGGAGGACGTGTACTCGAACTTGTACTGGTCTCGGAGGCCCTTCACGAGCAGAATGTGGCCGATATTGCGCGACACGTGGCTGCAAAGGCGCCGGAAGTCGTTCTCATCGCCGGTCCAACGTCATCAGGCAAAACCACTTTCTCGCGTCGTTTGACCGTTCAGTTGCTCGCATTGGGTGTCTCACCCTATGCGCTTGAATTGGACAACTACTTTGTGGCGCGCGCCTCCACGCCGCTCGGCGAGGATGGCCAGCCAGATTTCGAGGCCTTGGAGGCGCTCAACCTAGATCTGCTTGCGGAGCAACTCGGTCAGTTGCTGGCGGGCCACAGAGTTCGGTTGCCGCGCTACAACTTCGAATCTGGCATGCCGGAGCCTGGCGAATACGCGCAGCTGCGCCGCGGACAGCCGGTCATCATCGAAGGCATTCACGGCATGGATCCGCGTCTGCTGCCGCCGAGCCTGGGAGGGCGGGCCTTCAGGATCTATGTCTCGGCACTAACACAGCTCAACCTCGATCGCCACAATCGGGTCTCGACTACCGACACTCGCCTCCTGCGGCGGATCGTCCGCGATGCACGCGAGCGCGGCTATTCGGCCAAGGCTACGATCTCACGTTGGGAGTCCGTCCGGCGCGGCGAAAAGAAGTATGTATTCCCGTATCAGGAGATCGCCGATGTGATGTTCAATTCGGCGTTGGTCTACGAACTCTCTGCTCTCAAGCCGCTCGCTGAACCCTTGCTCGAGCAAGTGCCCCATGGGACGCCCGAATTCATCGAGGCCAAGCGTCTCTTGTCGTTCCTTGAATGGTTCCTCCCAATCGATTCCGGTGTTGTTCCGGGCAACTCCATCGTTCGGGAATTCATGGGTGGATCCGTCCTGAGGGAATTCCGGGCTTGGAGAAGCAAGTAGATTCGCGTCGCCACCAGGGCGGAGTCTTGGCGCGGCTGGCGAGCGCGGCCCAGGGGTAAACGTATAGAGCGCATGCCTCTCATGGAAGTCGTCCTCTTGGCTCTGGCAATGGCCATGGACGCTTTTGCGGTGTGCATGGCCGCGGGCTCGGTCGGCCAAGTCCGCGGGCCGCGGCCCGCTTTTCGGCTTTCCTTCCATTTCGGCCTGTTTCAGTTCCTAATGCCAGTGCTCGGCTGGATCGCAGGCGTGGGCATTGAGCCGCGTATCAAGGCCTACGATCACTGGCTCG
>JBGPAT010000142.1:0-6825 GCA_041480885.1 Anaerolineae bacterium | reverse complement strand
TGTTACCTGTCTGAATGTTTTGAAGGGGGACGCGCCAAAGGCGCGTCCCGCCTCCCCCCAGGTTTCCCTGGCGTGGCTCGGCGTCATGCCATTTTTTCTATTTGCATTCTTCTTTCTCCTCTATCCATCCTCGACCATCGCAATCGGCAGCTTCTTGGATTCGAATACAGGCGCGTTTACTTTCAAGAATATCGTCTCGCTCTTCCAGGGTTCGCGGAGCGGCTACCTTCTGGCAGCCTACGCGACCAGCATCAAGATCAGCGTGGTTACAGCATTGGGGGGTGGCATTTTCGGATTTCTGCTTGCCTATTCATCCATCCGTGGAGGACTTCCGCGGTTCATGCGCTCGAGCCTGATGACCTTCTGCGGCGTGGCATCCAACTTTGCCGGCGTGCCCCTCGCCTTTGCCTTCATTGCGTTGCTCAGCCCGAATGGTATGTTGACTGGCTGGCTGAGGGCAATCGGGTATAACCCGTATTTCCACGGCTTTACACTCTATACGTTCTGGGGATTAAGTATGGTCTACATGTACTTCCAATTCCCGTTGATGGTATTGATCATCGCGCCCGCCATCGACGGCTTGCGGCGTGAGTGGCTCGAGGCCTCGGAGAATCTGGGCGCCAATTCCCTTGAGTACTGGCGGTATGTGGCCTTCCCGATCCTGTTGCCTTCGTTATTGGGCACAATGATTCTGCTTTTTGGGAATGCTTTTGGCGCTTTCGCGACGGCCTATGCGCTGGTGGGCGGGGCTGGCATTCCCCTGGTGACGCTGGTAATCGGCTCTCAGCTGCAAGGAGATGTTCTGGGTGACGCCGGGCTGGGATATGCCCTGGCGCTGGGCATGGTGGTCGTGATGGCGATCGCCATAGCAGGCTACAGCGTGTTGCAGCGAAGAACCGAAAGGTGGCTGCGGTGAGACGCGGCGGCGTTCTTTGGTCCTGGCTGTGGATGATTCTAGGCATTCTTTATTTCTTCCTGCCGTTGGTGGCGACCTTTGTCTTTTCGCTGAAAGCCAAGCTTGGTGTTCTGGGTTTCCAGGCTTATCAGGAGGTCTTCGCTGATCCCCAATTCCTGGCTGGGTTCTCGGCATCGGTTCTCTGGGCACTGCTCACGATCCTCGTCGGAATCTTGATCTTTGTTCCTACTGCCTATTGGGTGCGTCTACGCGTGCCTCAGTTTCGGACTGCGATCGAATTCATTACCCTGCTTCCCTTTGTAATTCCCGTAATTGTGTATGTCTTTGGATTGGTGCGCACTTTCAGTCGGCCGCCGTTCCTGATCGTGGACAGCCCGGCCTTGCTCGTTGCGGGCTACACGGTGCTGGCGATGCCATACATGTATCGCGCCGTGGATACCGGTCTGCGATCCATTGATGTGCGCACGTTGACCGAGGCGGCCCAAAGCTTGGGCGCAGGTTGGGGAACGGTCCTCTTTCGCATTATCCTGCCGAACATACGCGTCGCGATCCTAAGCGGCGCTTTCCTGACTTTTGCCATCGTGATTGGCGAGTACATTCTGGCCTCCTACCTTGTCAAGCCAGCGTTCGCCCCTTACATGTACCGCATGATACAAGACGAGGCCTTCAAACCGGCCGCGTTGGCCATAATCAGCTTTGCGCTCACCTGGGCGTCCATGGGGATCATTCAGCTTGTCGGCCGCGGCCAGCAGGTGCAGGTTGGCGGCGGGCATTAACCTTTCCGAGGACGAATAGATATGACGCACCTGGCGCTTAGCAACATCTCCAAGCAATTTGGCGACAACCAAGTCGTGCGCAATTTTAGTTTGGACGTGGAAAGGGGCGAGTTCGTGTCGTTTCTTGGCCCGTCCGGCTGTGGCAAGACCACCACGCTGCGCATGATCGCGGGCTTTGAGACCCCGACCACCGGCAAAGTCATCATTGACGACGAAGACGTGACCCAGAAGGCGCCCAATCAGCGCGACGTGGGCATGGTCTTCCAGGCCTATGCGCTGTTCCCAAATATGACGGTCGCCGACAACATCGGCTTTGGCCTCAAAATGCGTAAGGAGAGCCGGGAGACAATCCAAGGGCGGGTCGCCGAGATGCTGACGTTGATCCATCTCGAGGAGAAGGGCAAGAGCTTTCCATTCCAACTTTCAGGCGGCCAGCAGCAGCGCGTTGCCTTAGCCCGGGCCTTGGCGTTTCGGCCGAAGGTTTTGTTGCTGGATGAACCGCTTTCGGCACTGGACGCCAAGATACGCGTCTCCTTGCGGGCCGAAATTCGAGCTATTCAGAGGAAACTGGGCATCACGGCAGTGTATGTAACGCACGACCAGGAGGAGGCCCTATCCATCTCGGACCGCGTCGTCGTGATGTACGATGGCAAGGAAGAGCAGGTGGGAACTCCCTTTGAGATCTACAATTTTCCGAAGACTTCGTTCGTGGCGGGTTTTGTGGGCACATTGAATGCCTTCACCGCCGAAGTCGTCGATCCGGCAGCCAAGACACTGCAAGTCGACGGGATCAAGTTGATCACCGCGGACGACATGGGTGGCCTGAGCAAGGGCGACAAGGTCACGATAGCCATACGTCCCGAACGCCTGAATTTTGCCTCGGTGGAAAAGAAAGCCAACCTGCTGGACTCCACCATTGAGAACATCACGTTCCTTGGCTCCATTGTCCGCATCCAGCTCTCCGTTGGCGCCAACAAGCTCTACATGGACACTTTCAATAACCCATTCCTGGAGCTGCCGAGGATCGGCGCCAAACAGCAGATCACGTGCTCGCAAGAAGCCGTCTTGATCCTGAAAGCCTGATCGCGCCGCCTCTCCGCCCCCGACAGTCGAAGAAGAGCCCGCACAATAACCTCAAGCAGGAGGACTAATCATGTTTCGTCGTTTTGCGAAACGCGAGAACGTATTCCTCAAGTTGCTCCGCCAGCAAGCTTCCTTGACGCTGGAAGGCTTGGAGGCTCTGAAAGCATTCATGGCCTCACAGGACCCGGCCGCCTCGGACCTGCTGAATGCCAAGGAAAAGGAGGCCGACGAGGCTCGCCGCATCTTGATCGACGAACTCAACAAGACCTTTGTGACCCCCTTTGATCGCGAGGACATTTTCTCGCTTTCGCGCACCATTGACGATGTACTGGATTATGCTTACAGCACCGTCAGCGAAATGGAGATCCTGAAGGTGGAGCCCACGTCGTTCATGGTGCGGATGTCCTCTCTGCTGAGGGACGCCGCCTATGAGCTCGTGATGGCAGTGGACCGCTTGCAGGATCACCCCGCGGTGGCCAATGACCACTGTCAACGCGCCAAGGCTCTCGAGAACCGCGTGGAAGACGTCTATCGCGAGGCGATCGCGGATCTCTTCTCCGGGGCGGAGGATATCCAGCACGTGGTCAAGATGCTCAAACTGCGCGAGGTCTACCGCCACCTCAGCAATGCGTCCGACCGCGGCGACGAGGCCGCCAACGTGATCGCCGATATTGTCGTGAAGTTGACCTGAAAGACCCAGCGCATGACACCCATCCTTACCGCCGTTGTCATGCTGGCCCTCGCGTTCGATTTCCTGAACGGTGTTCATGATTCCAGCAACATAGTAGCCACGATGATCTCATCACGGGCTTTTTCTCCGCGTGTCGCGCTGGGAGTGACTGCCATCGCTGAGTTTTCGGGGCCCCTGTTGTTTGGTGTGGCTGTTGCTAATACCATCGGGCATGAGATTGTGGCGCCCACGACGATCAGCATGCCGGTGATCCTGGCGGCGTTGATGAGCGCCATCCTGTGGGACGTCCTGACTTGGTTTCTTGGTTTTCCCAGCAGCTCATCGCACGCTTTGATCGGCGGCATCATCGGCGCGGTGACGGTGGGCGCAAGCTGGCGGGACATTGAGCTGGCCGGCCTATGGAAGGTGTTCATCACGTTGTTCACCTCACCCATCCTCGGCTTTGTAGCTGGTTTTGTCCTTCTGAAAGTGATTCTGATGCTCAGCCGGGATGCCACGCCTCGTATCAACGAAATCTTCAAGCGCAGCCAGATTGTGACAGGGATCGCCCTGGCGCTAAGTCACGGCACTAACGATTCTCAGAAGACGATGGGAATCATTACGCTCGCCCTCGTGACTGCCGGCTACCTCAACGTATTCGCCGTCCCTTTGTGGGTGATTGTGGCCTGTGCCACGATGATCGCCTCGGGAACGGCCGTGGGCGGGTGGCGCCTGATACGCACGCTCGGAGGCAAGTTCTACAAAATCCGGCCCATCGATGGCTTTGCGGCCCAACTGACCTCGGCTTCCGTGATCATTACCGCTTCCCTGCTGGGCGGGCCCGTGAGCACCACCCAGGTTGTCAGTTCGGCGATCATGGGTGTCGGTGCCTCCGAACGAGCGAACAAGGTGCGCTGGTCGGTCGCTACGGAGATCGCCACGGCCTGGTTGTTCACGATACCGGCCTCGGCCTTGATGGCGGCTGGCGCATACTGGGTGCTGACGCGTTTCATGCACTAAGCAGCTCGGCAGGCGCGCGCGTCCCGGAGCGAGAGAGTCAATGCGTGGGCAGGGCATTCGCCCTACCCACGCAATCGTTTTGAAACCACCCGGTCTGGGCATGGGTGGAACGTGCGCAGTTCGAACACTTCCACGGTGTTACACTCTTCAATTGAAAATCGACCAGTTGCCAACGTGGCCTTGTCAGGGACATTCTCTGATGAAAGGATAATCCCATGAAGCTCAACGGAAAGAAGATTGCCATCCTCGTCGCGGAGGCCGTGGAAGACTTGGAATACTACGTGCCCTGCATGCGCTTGCAGGAAGAGGGCGCGCAAGTCCTCACTGCCGCCATGGAGCTGAAACCTCTCCACGGCAAGAACGGCATGCCCATTGTCCCCGACACCCTTGTTGAACAACTCAGAGTTGAGGAACTCTTTGGCCTGATCATTCCCGGCGGCTGGGCGCCAGACAAGCTCCGCCGCTACCCCGTTGTGACCGATCTGGTGCGAAAGATGGACTCTGCCCGAAAACCGTTGGGAATCATCTGCCATGGGGGTTTGGTGGCGATCTCAGCCGGCATCTTGAAGGGCCGCCGCGCCACCGGCTCACTGGGCATCAAGGATGACCTTATCAATGCGGGAGCCACGTGGGTCGACGAAGCCGCATTTCGCGACGGCAATTTGGTGTGGGGGCGTATCGTCGCCGATATCCCTGCGTTTTGCCGCGAGCTGGTGGCTACCCTGATCGAATTCGCCCGCTGAAAATGGCGTGGCGCAGGATTCTCCAGCACGAATCGTCCCGCGTCGTGTCGCACTGCATGCCTCCTCGTGCTTTGGGGTAGACAAGTACGTACCCGTCGTCTCACCGCGTCTATTGATGGGAGATCTTGCATAGCTTGGAAGCAGAGAGGAGCCCCTGTGACTGACTTTATCAAGCCATCAGATCGAGAGTTGCGCGAGCGTCTCACCCCCGAACAGTACCGCGTAACGCAAGCCGAGGGTACCGAACCTCCGTTCCGAAATGAGTATTGGGACAACAAACAGCCCGGCATCTACGTCGACGTGGTGTCCGGCGAGCCGCTTTTCAGCTCTCTGGACAAGTACGATTCCGGAACCGGTTGGCCCAGCTTCACGAAGCCCCTGGATTCCGGAGGCATCGTCAGCCATACTGATTTCAAGTTGATCTTGCCGCGCACCGAGGTGCGTTCGAGGCTCGCCGATTCGCATTTGGGGCATGTCTTCAACGATGGGCCAGCGCCGACCGGCTTGCGCTATTGCCTGAACTCGGCGTCCCTGCGCTTCATTCGAGCCGAGGATCTGGACAAGGAAGGTTACGGCCGCTACTTGCCTCTGTTTCGAAAGCAGCCGTCAAAGAAAGAGTAAAGCCTGGCCTACGCAGCCTCCTCAGTCCGATGCTCAACCGTGAGCCCGCGTGCCCATACGGCATAAGATTCCCGGCCTCGTGCTGCGGTGGTCCGCCTGCGAAAATGTGGTGCTCTGTATTGTCCAGACGCCGGATGCCACCTGTCTGGATGCGCGCGGCGCGGCCTATCTGCGCTTTGCACTGTCGGTCTCGTAGAACCGCTGTTTGAGCCTCTCTGGTGGCATCGCAAGGACGAGCGCCCAAGAAGGCATGACGCCTGCACGCGAACGCGCATGCAGGTGCCCGGACGCTCGTCCCGAGCATAGGGCTGCTTTGAGCCGGCGATTGATCCCCGGCTATTGCGTGTGGATTGCCGCTTGCTGGCTGCCGGATTCTAGGAGTCGGTCCCCATACAACTTGCGGTGCACGATGCTCAGGGCTCTCACCTGTTCCGCGGCATGATAGGACGACCGCACGAGTGGTGCCGACTCGACCCATTTGAAGCCGATCTGCAGACCATAGTTCTTTAGGTCGACGAATTCTTCCATCGTATAGTAGCGGGTGATCGGGAGGTGTTTCTTGCTTGGCTGCAGGTACTGGCCGATCGTGAGGATGTCCACGCCCCAGGAACGTTGGTCGCGCATGACGGCCTTCACTTCCTCTGGCTCTTCGCCCAGGCCCACCATGATGCCTGACTTGGTCAGCACATCGGCATCAAGTTGCTTGGCGTGCCTGAGCGTGGCCGCCGCCCAATCATAGTTGTCCTGCGGCTGGACCTGCTTGAACAGCCTCGGCACCGTCTCCACGTTATGGTTCAAGATTTCGGGCCTGGCGTCCATGACGATCTTCAGGGCTTCAAGCGAGCCCTTGAAATCCGGGATGAGGACTTCAACGGAACAGCGCGGCAAGATCTCCCGGATGCGCCGGATGACCATCCCGAAGATCGGTGACCCGCCGTCGTGCCGATCATCACGGTTGACGGACGTGATGACGGCGTGCTTCAAGTTCATGGCCTT
>JBGPAT010000141.1:0-6872 GCA_041480885.1 Anaerolineae bacterium | reverse complement strand
TCAATGATATGAATGCCGTTTCTCTCAGTGAAGATATACGGCTTCATGCGGGGGTCCCACTTGTTGGTACGATGTCCAAAATGGACGCCGCTTTCAAGCAGGGCCTTCATAGAAACAACGGCCATGGATTCTCCTGGATCATCTCCGTGTCCCAAACGCGCAGCCTCTGGCTGGCGCGGCACGGTGTGAGTTTAGCGGGGGTAGAGCCGATTGAGGCCATCACCCGCTCAGGGATGCTTGATGCCCATCCCAAGCAAGATGTGCGTTCCCTTTCAGCCTTCCAGGGAACGCAAATGTATTATACCACAGGGGCTTTGACCGGGATTACCCAGCCTAGTCCAGACCTCGCATGGAGGCGGCCCGGCTGCATCTATATTACGGCAGACTGACCGTACAGCTGCTGCTTCACGTTGATCACGCGTTTTCGCAGCTCGGCTTTGGTCTCAATCTGATTTGCGATTTTGGCGATCGCGTACATGACCGTGGAGTGGTCGCGGCCCCCAAGTACCTCACCGATCTGCGGCAACGAGGCATCCGTCTCCTTGCGCAATAGATACATTGCCACTTGCCGCGGTTCGGCAATCTTCTGTGATCGGTCCCGCCCGAGCAGGGACTCCACGGTCGTTTTCCATTCACGGGCCACCAGTTCAATGATCTTCTCGGGAAGCACCGTCTGGCGCTGCGGCAATAGATCAGCTAGCGCCGCCTCGACCAGTTGCGGGGTAAGCGATTGACCGCTCAGATCTGCGAACGCGATGATCCGGTTGAGAGCGCCCTCCAGTTCGCGGATATTCGATTGCACGCGCTTTGCAATGCTTTCCAAGATCCCATCTGGAATCACACGACCTGTGCGTTCTGCCTTTGCTCGCAGGATCGCCAGCCGAGTTTCCAGATCCGGAGGCTGGATGTCGGCGGCCAGCCCCCATTCAAAGCGAGAACGCATGCGCTCTTCCAGCGTCACCAATGACTTCGGCGGCCGATCTGAAGATACGATGATCTGCTTATCCTGCCCGTGCAGCGTGTTAAACGTATGAAAGAACTCCTCTTGTGTGCTTTCCTTGCCCGCGATGAATTGAATATCATCGACTAGTAGGACCTCCGCAGATCGGTACTTCTCCCGGAAGGCCTGCGTCGTGTGCGTGCGAATCGCATTGATGATTTCGTTCGTGAATTCCTCGGAGGAAGAATAAAGGACGTTTAGGCCACGTCCGTAGCAGGCATTGCCGATGGCATGCAGTAGGTGTGTCTTGCCCAATCCCACACCCCCGTACAGGAACAAAGGGTTGTAGGCGCGCGCCGGCTTCTCAGCAACCGCCTGGCACGCAGCGTGAGCGAGGCGATTGCCGGCTCCCACGACAAAGTTCTCGAACGTGTAGCGAGGGTTCAGAGTGGAGTGATGGGCAGGGACTGCCACAGGTTCGTTTGCGGCGAATCCATCCGTATCCATGTCTGCAAACTCCGGATCCTCGGATTGGGCGACCACAAAGTTCACAGCTACATTCGAGTTAAGTATGCCAACAAGCAGGCGGCTGACCGTGCTGGCCAGACGGCTTTCGAGCCAATCGCGCGCATATGCGTTCGGCACGCCCACGGTCAGCGCCCCGTTCTCGTAGGAAAGAGGACGCGTGTCTCCGACCCATGTATCGTACGAGGCCTTAGGCATTTCCAATTGCAGTTCAGAAAGAACAGATTGCCAAGCCTGGTCTGCGTTCATGAGATTCTGCCCTCAGTGTCAGCCTGACTGCGTCATTGCCTCGCCATGGACTAAGGCACGCATCGGTACTAACTTGCTAGGCCGCCGGCATAGCGGCTCGCCTTCACGAAAGAGGAGTCCCTGCACCAATACGAAACGCTCGTGCCGCATCGATCGCGTCGCCGCAACTGAGGTCGAGTTGTCTTTTTTTTCATCAACGTTCTGGTCAGGGACTCGAGCCGTAGTCCGATGTGACTATCGCTATCAGCCTCGCAGTCATTCTAGCAGAGGAGTCACCCCAAGAACAACACTTTTCACCTACGCCCATCTAAAAACATGCGCTTTATTAAGGTAGTCGCACATTAATAAACTCGTTCGCATTGCGTAGAATATTGCAGCGGTGCTAGAACACATGTCTCAGCCACGTAGACGGTGGCACAACCAGGAACCCCCACGGGTGGGCATCCGGACCCCATACCTGTGCGCGTTCTACGCAACGTGTTAACGAATCGTTTCGCAGAATTTTATGGCTATGCGGTGATTGACTGTCACAAAAGTGTGAGTAAACGTTAAAGAATCTTGCTGGAACGCGTTTCAGTCCCTTGCAGCACGAGGGATCCATGCAAAAACAGTCGTGCCTTCCCCAACGGCAGACGTAATGTCAACGTCGCCGCCGACCGCGTGTGCACGCGTTTGCATATTGGAGAGGCCGTGGCCGATGGTTGTGGTCATTTTCTCAACAGCAAAGCCCTTGCCATCATCGCGGACCTCCAGCACAACGCGATCGTCGGTCATCCAGACATTCACGTCGACCCGTTTTGCACCAGCGTGCTTGGCCGCGTTCGCCAGGGCCTCCTGACAAATATGGAACAGTACCAGGGCATTCACCTGTGCAACGTGGTCCAACCCATTCTCCGGCCCCGTCAGGACTACCTCGGAAAACGTGTTGGCACGATATTCTGTGGCTAGGCGGCTCAGACCGCTCATCAATCCCTCTTTCCCCATTTGACGCGGCTTCAGGTCGAGGATATATGCTCGAATATCGCGTATGGTCTGGTTCAAGCCGTCGATGGCATCCTTGATGCGCGTCCGCGTCTGCGCAGGATCCTCATCCGCGGTTAGCAGGGCATTCTCCAATGACAGGCCTACCCCGTAAACGGACTGAATGATGCCATCATGCAGGTCCATGCCTATGCGATCTCGTTCTCCGAGCACCGCCAGCCTCCGGGCATTCCGGTGCAGTTGCCCGTTTTCGATTGCGAGGCCGGCCCAATTCGACACCGCGCCTAGCAGCCCGAGGCCTCGCTCATCCAGCGGATCCGCGCTGCGTGTCGCCACACTCATGACTCCCATCAGGGTCTCACGTGATTTCAAAGGGAAGTAGGCGATCTGGCGGAAACCGGCTTTCACCACGGCCGGCCGAAGATAGGTCGCGTCTTTAGCGAGATCCACAGATACTCTTGGCTGGCCGGAACGGGCAACCTCGCCGATCGTCCCCTCGCCTACGTTGAAACGATTCCGAGTCCAGAATGCTTCGGCTGGCTCGCCGCGGTGCAGCACCATCCGCAGTGTCTCCTTGTCGTCATCCAGCAGGAAGATCTCACCCACCTCGACCTTCATGTAGTTCATGACGACCGCCAGCGCCTTGTTCAGGATCTCATCCAGTTCAAGAGACGACGTGAGTGCGGAAGCGATGTCATTAAGCAGCGCCAGGTCCTCCGTGCGGCGCGTGAGCACAACCTCACGCGCCCGAATCTCCTCGAGCAAGCGCGCGTTTTGAATGGCGGCTGCGGCATAGCCTGCCAACATCTGAATAATCCGCTCATCGTCTGCGGTAAATTCCCCACCCTCCCGTTTGTCGGTCAAGTAGATCTGGCCGAGCTGCTTTTCGCCTGCCCGGATGGGCACGCCCAGAAAGGAAACCATGCGGGGATGATTCTTTGGGAAGCCCACCGAACGAGGATCTCCTTGAATCGCGGGAATGCGGATTGGATCACTAGAATGGATCAACGCGCCGATTAGCCCCAAACCGAAGGGCTGATGGCCGATGCGCTTGACATCGTCCTGCGACATGCCAACGGTGATGAATTGCCTCAAACCCCCGCGATCGTCCAATACGCCGAGGGCCGCATAACGCGCCCCGGCTTGCTCGCACGCCGTGCTTGCGATCCGCTCCAGCAGCGGCTCCAGCGACACATCCTTCACCAGCTCCAGGCTGGCGCGATGCAACGCGATTAGCCGTTCCTGGAGTTGTTCACGGGTCAGGAGCATGGCACAGACACCTCCCCGCAATTATATCTCACAAGATTTGATAGCTTTTGGAGGGCAGCTCTCTTAGAATGGTAGGCTGCTGTGGAAAGGACTTCCATGACCAATTCCCGCCTCGCCGGTTTCTACAAGCTGTCCTTGAACGATCGTATTGTCGCCCTCGCCGAAGCAGCTTCCGTTTCAAAGGATCTGCTGAGCGTTTACGGCGTGACCGGCGGTCTCTCCGCGGAAGCCGCCGACCATATGGTTGAAAACGCAATCGGGACCTATGCGCTGCCGGTCGGAGTAGGCTTGAATTTCCGGGTGAATGGCAGGGACGTGCTGGTGCCGATGGCCATCGAGGAGCCGTCCGTCGTAGCAGGCGCCTCGTTCATGGCCAAACTTGCTCGCGCGGGCGGCGGATTCCAAGCGGCGGCCTCGCTACCCGAAATGATCGGCCAGATGCAGATCCTCGACCTCGCCGACGTGGCCGAGGCTCGTAGAGCGGTCTTGGAACACAGGGAGGAGTTGCTAACTCAGGCGGATTCCGTTGATCCCGTTTTGAAGAAGCTCGGCGGCGGCCCGCGTGATCTAGAAATTCGAATTATCGAAGAGTCTCCCATAGGTCCATTCCTGGTGCTTCATCTTATATATGACGTGCGCGACGCCATGGGTGCCAACGCTGTGAACACGGCCTGTGAGCAGCTCGCGCCCCGCGTGGAAACTATCACCGGGGGCAGAGTCCACCTGCGCATCCTGTCCAATCTCGCTGATCGGCGCTTGGCCCGCGTGCGCTGTAAGATCCTCGTGGAGGAATTGGGCTTCTCTGTCCGTGACCAGGGGCAGCAACGTCAGTTCGCGGGTGAGACCGTTCGCGACGGAATTGTCGAGGCGTGGGCATTCGCGGCTTCCGATCCCTACCGCGCGACTACGCACAACAAGGGTATTATGAACGGCGTAGACGCCGTAGTCGTTGCCACCGGCAATGACTGGAGGGCCATCGAGGCAGGCGCACATGCTTACGCCGCGCGCACGGGCAGATACACGTCATTATCCAATTGGGGTAAGGATGCTAATGGCGACCTCGTTGGCACACTCGAGATGCCGATGGCGCTGGGAATCGTCGGCGGGGCAACCAAAGTCCATCCCGGAGCCCAGGCGTCCCTGCAACTCATGGGGGTAAAGACCGCTGCTGAACTTGCGGAGATTGTGGTTTCCGTGGGCCTTGCCCAAAACCTGGCTGCATTACGAGCCCTGGCCACCGAGGGGATTCAGCGCGGCCACATGTCGCTGCACGCTCGTCAGGTCGCGATCGCGGCCGGCGCCTCAGGTGATATGATCGAGAAAGTCGCCGATCAGATGGTGGCAGAGAAGGTCGTACGAGTCGACCGGGCGGAGGATCTTGTAAGGCAATACTCCCGGGGGCGAGCGGGCAATCCAAGCTGACAGCGAAGTGTGTCGAGACAGTGATGCCACCATATGTGCTCCGCATACCTCCTGTGCTCTTGGCCTTCGCGGGCTGCGCCGCACCGCCCTTTGCTGTCGCCGCGCCCGGGGCGATAGCGGCAACTTCGGTTCCCCCGCCACTGCCCGCGACGTGCCCGGAGCTTACGAAGCATCGATTGAACGAACTAGAGGCGCATTCGATTACTTCGCAGGACAACGGCCAGAGTCTGGTCATGCACCAAACCGACCGATTGCCAGCTTATCTGGACGATGCCAGATATCTTCTTTCCGAATTTACGTCTACGCCACGGGGAATGCTCGGTTATGTCTCTAGTGGATCGATCACAGGACAGCGCTGAGATCCAATCATGTACGAGGCAATCGCCGAAGGCAGGATCTTGTTGAGGGATAGGGATCTTCAATTGGATGTCGTGATAGACAACAAGACCCCGGCCTCGACATTTCCATTGCACTAAGGACAGAGGGTATCCACAATGGCAACTCCGGCTTTGCAATCGACTCCGCCGCTCCTTAGACCCTCCAGACCCGTGGGCATCATCGGCTATGGCGCGTACGTGCCTCGCTATCGCCTGCCAGCAAAAGAGGTTGCACGCGTATGGACTGGCGGCAAGGGCAGCCTTCCGATCAAGGAGAAGGCGGTGCCTGGCCTCGACGAAGATGTGGCGACCATGTCGATTGAGGCGGCCCGCAATGCCATAGCCCGCTCCCGTATCGACCCGCGCGAACTGCGCGCCGTGTGGGTTGGCTCCGAGTCGCACCCCTACGCCGTGAAACCTACTTCAACCCTCGTTGCCGAGGCCATCGGTGCGGTGCCACATACTCAGGCCGCTGACTGGGAATTCGCTTGCAAGGCCGGGACTGAAGCGCTTGTCGCTGCCATGGGCTTGGTCGGCTCCAGCATGGCCAACTTCGCAATGGCGATCGGTATGGATACCGCGCAGGGTAGGCCGGGTGATGCACTCGAATACACTGCCGGCGCCGGAGGTGCTGCATTTGTCGTAGGCCCCGCGGAGCAGTCGCTGGCTGTTATCAACGCCTCGTACTCCTATGTCACGGATACGCCCGACTTCTGGCGTCGGCCCGAGGCCAAGTACCCCGAGCACGGCATGCGCTTCACGGGCGAGCCCGCCTATTTCAAGCACATTACAGAGGCTGCCACACACCTGATGGAAGCGTCGGGCACATCCGCCAAGGACTACAAGTGGGCGGTTTTCCACCAACCCAATACGAAGTTTCCCCAACGGGTGGCCTCACAACTCGGGTTTTCCAAGGAGCAGATTAACGCCGGACTGCTCGTGCCTGTCATTGGGAACACATACGCGGGTGCAGCCCTGATCGGGTTGACAGCCATACTTGACATTGCCCAACCGGGGGACAGGATTTTGGTCGTCTCCTTCGGCTCTGGCGCCGGCTCCGATGCATTCGATATTGTTGTGACTGATCAGTTGCCTGCGCGCCGCGACCT
>JBGPAT010000140.1:0-6882 GCA_041480885.1 Anaerolineae bacterium | reverse complement strand
TGCAACTTCCGGATATTGGTGAAGAGATATGCGGTCTCCGACTCCGTCAGCGCCGAGGTCGGCTCATCCAGGATCAGGACCTTCGGATTGGAGGATATGGCTTTGAGCACCTCCAGGATCTGCTGCTGACCCATCGGCAGGTACTTCACCAGCTGCCGCGGGTTCAGGTCCAGTTCGAAGCGCTGAAGGAAGGCAGTCGTATCTTTGTACAGCGCGCCCCATTGGATGTTCCCGACGGGGCCAGTCGGCTGCCGGTTGGCGAATAGGTTCTCTGCAACCGACAGACCCCCCACAAGGGACAATTCCTGGAAGACCATGCTGATACCCTGCTCGAGCGCATGGCTCGGCGATGAGAATACAGCCGGCTTCCGTGTCAGGAAGAACTGGCCATGATCCGGCCTATAGACACCGCCTAGAATTTGGCTAAGAGTGCTTTTTCCAGCCCCATTTTCGCCGATCAGCGCCAGGATCTCTCCCTTCATCAAGGAGAAACTGACGTTGTCAACGGCTTTGACCCCCGGGAATTCCTTCGATACGTTCTCAATTCTGAGGACTTCTTCCATGATCCTCCTGCACAGGATTGGGGATGCAGGCACACCTGCATCCCCAATCGTCAGAATACTAGAAACTACTAGGGCGCGTAGAGTTTGTTGGCGTCCAGGTAATACTGGAAGTTGCTCTTGTCGATGTAGTTCGCGTTCATCAAGAGGTTGAATGGGCCGGTGTTCGCCTTGGCAGCTTTGTTGTCTACCGTGAGCGGGGCCTGGTTATTGACGTAGTTGTACAACACCTGCAAGCCCCAGAATGACATGGCGGCATCATCCTGGGCGACCGAACCGGTTAGGGTGCCATCCGCGATTGCCTGCAGGACGTCCGAATTGCGGTCCATGGCAACGGTCTTGACCTTACCGACCAAACCGGCTTCCTTGACGGCGGTGGCAGCACCCATTCCAGCAGTGGAGTCGGTGCCAACGAAGGCAGCCAGGTCAGGATACTTCTGCAAGATTGCCTTGGCCGTGGAGACCGCGACTGCAATGTCAGCCTTGGTATCGCCGACCTGCACGACCTCGATGCCCGGGAATTGCTTGAAGGCCCTGCGGAAGCCCTGCTCGCGGTCGTCGAACATCTGCGTGCCCGGCAGGCTCAGGATCGCTACCTTGCCCTTGCCACCGAGGGCCGCCGCCACAGCCAAGCCACCGATGTAGCCGAGCTGCTCGTGGGAGGAGCCTATGAAAGCGATGCGCTTCGAATTCGGCGAGTCGCCGCAGATGGTTACGACGGGAATGCCGGCGTCGATGGCCTTATCAATCCCGGGCTGAAGCACCGGGTCCCAGGCGAAGACCGCAATGCCAGCGGGTTTTCTGGCAATGGCCTGGTCAAGCGCCGCTGCCTCGGCATTTGCGTCGATCTCCGCCGGGCCGACATACTCAGCCTTGACACCGAGCGCAGTACCAGCCCATTTCCACCCGTACTTGAGGGCATTGAAGTATTCCAGATTGCCCATGGCAGAAACGAAGATGTAGAGCTGGTCCGACTTCGGCGCTGCAACAGAAGGGGCCGCGGCGGCGGGCGCTTGGGCAGCGGGGGCCTGAGCAGCAGGTGCTTGGGCTGCTGGCGCTTGCGCGGCCGGTGCCGGCGCCGCAGGCGCGCAGGCTGCCAGTATGGCAACGCTGATCACCAAACCTAGAACTTGCATCATTCTGTGTTTCATTCTTCTCTCCTGATTCGTTGTAAGATCCGATCTGGATGCCGGTCAGATCAGGGACCTAAAATGCTCCAGATCAGAAATTTTAACGGGTCAGCGGGATACGCGCTTCCCTCCGCCCGCGACGTCCTCTCTCATCAAGTCTCGAACTTCCCCTTTGGTGACAATCGGCAAATCGAACATCGTGGTCTGTTGCAGGCGTGTTGCTGCGTCCCCTACCAATACTCCTTTCTCAAGGCCCTCCGCCTCGAAGCCCGCAGTCAGCAGGCCGTAATAGAAGCCGCCGTTCCAGGTATCACCCCCCCCGAGGCGATCCCAGAGCACCATCTTCCGAACGGCGGGAGATCGATAGAAATGCCCCTGGTCGTCCATCGCAGCAGACTCCCAGCGATGTTCCTCAAAGGTATCGGGATAACGGATCGTGACCGCTACAATCTTGGTCTTGAACATTTCTCCCACTCTGGAAACAAAGGATCGAAGATCCTGATCCGTGATTTCACCCATCTCCCCTTTGTCGATCTGCTCTGGTGACCACTGCCCACATCCAATGTCGTAGAGGGCGGCCATGTCTTCGATGGTCGTGATCAGTACATCGACATGCTCGGTCATCAAAGGAGTCATAATCGCGCGGCATTGGTCTTTGGACCATAGAGTCGCGCGATAATTGAAGTCCAGGCCCACGCCGCAGCTCTTTGGTTTCAGCGAGATGGCCTCTTGGAAGGCCTCCAGGATATAGTTGCGCTCGTAGTGGCTGTGGTACGACAGCCCGAAACTGATACCCGAAACGTGGAGAATCCGGCAGTCTCGGAGGGCTGACTTCCAATCCACCATTCCTCCGCCGAGCCGACTGGCTGCAGAGTACATGCGCTGGTACCAGCCCATGCTCTTGCGCGGCGTCCGGCCCAGTTCGTACAGGAACCGACCGATGGGTTCCGATTTGGGGGCCCATACCACATACTCGGTATTGATTCCCTGGCTCCTGGCCGTATCACGCACGAGCCATCCGTATGGATTGTCAGGGATTCGGGTAATGTAAGCGGTCGGGATTCCCAATCGGGTCAACATCATCGCCAGCGTGTACTCACTGCCGGCCAGCGATATGTTGACTGCCGCCGTTCGCTCCAAGCGCTGGAAATCGCTGGGGGTGTCACGAACCATCGTCTCTCCAAAAGTGACCAGCGTGGGACCTTTGCCTGCAAATGCCGTTAAGTTGTCGTGTGTAATGTCGAGTCCTGCGGTGTCGCTCTTCATGTGTGGCTTATTCCCTCACCAAGATTTGGGTGTTGGCCGCCCGGCAACGATTCCCCGCCGCCGGCGGCGCGGGGCAGGAACACCTACTGCGTCCGAACGGCTGGGTGCGGCCGAGGTCAAGAGGCCCAACCGTTCCGGACGTATCGCCGCTCCCGCGGTCTTATGCGCTCTTCGGGGTGCTGGCATTGACCTTAGTTCGAGGTGTAGGACCAAGTTTCCCAATCGTTGCCTTGCATGACGGCTCGGAAGGTCATCGAACTCGAGAATTTGCAGAAGTTAGGAGCGTTCGATTTGTGCTCATATCATCCTGTACTAATGTTATTACATTATATCGTGGATGGCCCTTGGCAGGGGTCCTGACCCCTGCCCAAGCCAGCCGCCACTCAAGCGGCTCAGGCTACCTCTACCAACTCTCAAGCTGCGCCGTAAGGCCGCCATCCACAAACAGCTGAGTGCCCGTGATGAAACTTGCCTCGTCGCTGGCCAGAAAAGCCGCGGCGTAGCCGATTTCTTCTGGGCGGCCGATGCGCTTCATGAGGGCGCGACGTTCCACCTCTTTGCGCTGCGCAGCCGGGTCGGCGTAGCTGTCGAAGATGCTTTGAATGAGCGGCGTGTAGACCCAGCCCGGTGCGATCGCATTAACCCGGATAGTGGGGGCCAGATCGATTGCCATGGCATGTGTCAAGGCGAAAACGCCCCCTTTGGAGGTTGCGTAGGGAGCAACGCCATTGACGGTCTGGAACGCATGCACCGATGAGATGTTTACGATGGCGCCCTTGCCTTGGGACTGCATATGGGGCACCACACTCCGCGAGCACAGGATCTGCCCCTTCAGGTTCACATTCAGTGCCCGGTCCCAGTCCGCCATGGTCGCATCCGTAAATGACTTATAAACGCCGACGCCCGCATTGTTGACCAATATGTCGATTCGGCCGTAGACCTCCATGGATTTTTGGATCACGGCCTTGACTTGATCCTCATGGGAGACATCGCATTTGATGAAGATGGAATCCCCGCCGGACTTGCGGAGTTCCTTGTTCGTTTTCTCGCCATTTTCTTCATCCCAATCGACGACCACGACCTTGGCGCCCTCCTCGGTAAAGATCTTGGCAATACCCCAGCCAATTCCTTTGGCGGCGCCCGTAACAATGGCTACTTTGTCGGTGAGTCTCATGATCATCCTCCTCGATCTGAATTCTTTGACGCAGCGATCGTCGTACGCCATGATTGCGCGACGAGATGCACCGGGCGATTTCGATCAGCCTCCGCAATCCTGATTGCGCAATTGATCGCCTGCTCTACCACGGTTTGCGCGGGGTGGACAAGACGACCGGCCCATTTGGACCTACGGCCACGTCGTCTTCAATCCGCATGCCTCCCAGGTCAGGGATGTAGACGCCTGGCTCCACGCTTGAAACCATGCCTTCCTCCAACGTACCTACCGAGCCAGGCGCCAGGAATGGTATGAACTCGTGATACCGCAGGCCCACACCATGCCCGGTGATATGGACGAAATACTTTCCCAGGCCCGCCTTTTCCAAGACTTGGCGAGCTGCCTTATCGGGGGCCTCAAAGTTATTCCCCGGGCACAGCTCCTGGACGGCTGCCTTCTGCGCTTCGAGCAAGGTGTTGTAGACCTCTTTTTGGCGCTGGCTGGGCGCACCGACCACGCCCATATAGGTTAAGTCAGAGAAATATCCATCCACCATGGTGGCCAGCTCGATCATGACCAGATCCCCTTTTTCCACTCGATAACCCGTTGAAGGGACGAGAAGCGTGCCCTTGAACGTGCCCGTCAGGCCACCGCCAACCTCGGCCTCCGAGCGCACCAATCGGGCGCCCTTGTATCCCGGACCCTCGGCGCGGATCTTGTACTCCACCATGGCGCCCACCTGCACTTCAGTCATCCCCGGCGCCAACTTGGAAAGGGTGTCAAGCAGGGCCATCTCGGCAATCTCATTGGCAATCCGCAACTTGCTGAGTTCGTAGCCGGTCTTGACGGACCGCGCGTTCTGCAGGAAGTCGGTGCTGTCGACGAGAGTCGCCTGGGCAAACACCTGGTCCAGCAATGCATGCCAGGGGCCCGAGGGCACAACCGGTTCGGCCATACGGTAGGTGGGTGCGATGACCTCGAAGCTTCGTTCTACACCAACTTTCTTATTCTTCAGCCCGAATCGATCGAGAGCACTCGTAAGAAATCGCCGGTAGTTTTCATAGAGATCGCCATCTTTCAGCAGGCCCCAGCCGAACGGAATTACCTCTGCCCAATCGGACTTTGTATATTCAGTCTCCACTTCGGGTACGAAAAGCAGTGGTTTGCCAGCTCGGGTTAGCAATGCAACCGAGAAGCCGTGATGCGGCCAGTAGTCTGTGAGGTACACTACATTTTCCGATAATCGGCAAACCAGGGCGTCCAACCCTTCTTCCCGCATTCTCTTTTGCAGCTGCTCGATTCGAGCTCGATCGTTTTCAGGCATTTGCTTTACCTCCTCTAATATCCAAAAAGCTACATCCTGCCAAATTCGGCCAGGATTTGCTCAACCGTTTTGCCTTCCCTTATCCGTGCTCTGGTTTTCTCCTCTTGTTCCGCCTGCCTACGAGCCTTTTCCAGGATCTCGGCGCTGTTCTCCTGAGGGATAACGACGACCCCGATCTCATCGGCAAGTACAAGATCACCCGGATTGACCAGCGTACCAGCGCATTGAATGGGTACGTTGATTTCAATGGGCTCCATCCGACCGGAAAATGGGCTATGGGTGGAACGGGGAACGATGGCTTTGGCAAATATAAAAAATCCGAGGTCGCGGGTTTCATCTGTATCGCGCATGGCCCCGTCGATCACCGCACCGACCACACCTTTCATCTGGCAAAGGCCAGACATCAACCCACCCCAAATCGAAGTCTCCGTCTCTCCGGCGGCATCCACAACGATCACGTCTCCATTTTCGGCGACGGAGAGCGCATCAAGACAATCCACCTGGTTGCCGGGCTCAAGTCTGACCGTCAATGCCGGCCCAACAAAACGGGTGCTTTGGGTCAGTGGTCGCAGGTAGCTCCGCATGACGCCTGCTCGTTCCTGGCAGTCTGCAACTACACACGACGGGCTATAGATCTTTAGCAAATCCTTGTAGCCTCGCAAGATCTGTGGATCGAGATGGATGTTTCGCTTGTTGATGATTTTGCGCATCTTTGGCCCTTTCTCGCGAGTCCAGCTGATTTCCTTTGGGAACGGTCCTGTGACTACTGAGTGGAATAGCCCAGCATCAGCGATATGTTGTTGGCTGCCTGCCTGGCCTTCTTAATCACGTCTCGGTTATTCTCGATCGGTTGCATGCGGTCAGCCGGCCCCGAAATACTAAGCCCGGCGATCACATTCCCTCTCATGTCGCGGATCGGAGTTGCCACGCAATAGACCTCATACTCGTGCTCGCCGCGATCCAGGGCGTATCCTTGACGAACAATCGCGGACAGCTCTGACACAAGGGCGACGTAAGAGGTAATGGTGGTATCGGTGTAGCGCTGCAACTTCCTCCTCAGAAAATACTGCTTGATGGTCTGCGGTGCTTCGTAAGCTAGCAGTACCTTGCCCACTCCCGTGCAGTGGGCCGGAGCGCGCCCACCCACCCGAGAACCCATCAAACCAATTGGGTGCAGGCCCTGAAGTTTCTCTATGTACACAATTTCTGTCTTGTCCAAGACCGCCAGGTGGACGGTTTCTTTTGTCTCGTCCCGAAGCCGCTCTAGCTCAGGCAGGGCAGCACGGCGCAAATCGTTCCCTTCATTGTAGGCCCGTGCAAGCTCCAGGCAGGCGTGGCCGAGAGTGTATTGATTGGTCTGCCCGTCTCGTTGGACGTATCGGTAAAAAACCAGCGTCGCCAGCAGCCGGAAAGTAGTGCTGGTGCTTAGATCGATTTCTTCGCTGAGCT
>JBGPAT010000139.1:0-6901 GCA_041480885.1 Anaerolineae bacterium | reverse complement strand
GTGAAGGATTCGAACCTCCGAAGTCATCTGACAACTGATTTACAGTCAGTCCCCTTTGGCCACTTGGGTAACTGCCCATTGTTAATTAAGTTGTGCCGTTGCTGACTCGAGTTTGGGGTCAAAACTGGCCCCAAACGCCAGCCATCAATGGAGCCGACGACGAGAATCGAACTCGTAACCGCCCGCTTACAAGGCGGGTGCTCTGCCGATTGAGCTACGTCGGCAATTAAGCAGGCGAATTATACCAAATTCAAAGGTTGCGTCAATGTCTTCGGTCGCCCTCGAATTGCGGTGTGCTGGCTCTTGACAGCTAGACCTCCGTTGCATATGATTAGAACATATGTTCAGTGCGCTCATGATGGCTTGCCACTTAGGGTGGCCTG
Organism: Anaerolineae bacterium; assembly: GCA_041480885.1. Lineage (GTDB taxonomy): Bacteria > Chloroflexota > Anaerolineae > Anaerolineales > Villigracilaceae > Fen-1038. The sequence continues at coordinate 6,518 of JBGPAT010000139.1, read as the reverse complement.
CAATTGCGAAAGTCCATGGCGCAGCCTGCGCACTGCTTCTCGCTGTCATTTTGGATTACAAGTTCCGACCAGGAGGCTCCCTTGCACAGCGGCATGATGTGGTTCGACAGTTCCCCCGACGCTCCGCTGACAGCGAGTGTCCAGAAGGCTATTGACTACTACCGGAGGAAATACCATCGGGATACCAACTTGTGCCTCGTCCCCCCGGCCCTGCTGGGTCATGATCAGCCGCAAGTTGGCAAAGTCACCCTGCGCGGCTACAATTCTGTTCTTCCAGGGCACATTTGGGTCGGCATCGAAGACCGCAGGGAGCTTGCCGCCTCTACGATCCGATCCCGACGGCCAGCGCCACGGCGTGGCTCATGCTGTGGCTAATGCTCACGGACCATACAGAGAGCCTTAGTTCCCGGGCCAATTCCTGCGCGGCGCCGTACAGTTTCAGGATCGGTGCATTCAGCTCATCCCCCAGGATCTCGATCTCTTTCCAGTTTACGGAGCCGATCCCTGTCCCGAGAGCTTTCGCAACTGCTTCTTTCGCAGCGAAGCGGCCCGCCAACGAAGCCGCGTTCCCCCGAAGTTGATCAAGCTCCGCGATCGTGTAGACTCTCTCAAGGAAGCGTTGTCCATGCCGGCCAATGACCGCCTCAATGCGGGCGATCTCGATCAGGTCCACGCCGGTTCTGAGGTGCACACTATTCACTGCACACAACTAGTCATGGTCCGGCGACGGCGATCGCCAGGCGATCAGGATCAATGAATTTTCGCGCCGCCGCGAGGACGTCGTCACGTCTGACGGCCCGCACCAGACCTGCATAGCGCAGGTAGTAGTCAGGCCCCAGTTCATAGCGCTCGATGCTCACCAGAGCACTGGCAACGCCCGCGTTGGATTCCAGTGATAGAGGCAACCGGCCGATAAAGTTCGCTTTGCTGTCAGCCAGCTCCTCACGGGTGACGCCTCTTTCCACAAAGCGGCTCAACTCTGCCACTATCAAATCCCTTGCCCTGTCGACGTTGGCTGGATTGACACCTGCGCTGACACTCCAGGAGCTCGGGCCTATGCCAGAATTGAGGTGAGAAGACGCGTAATAGGCAAGGCCAGCCTTCTCCCGCACTGCTGCGCCGATGCGACCCATCATGCCAAATTGGCCCAGCACCGAATTGCCCAGGGATGCCGCCAGGTATTCAGCCTCCTTGCGGCGTGGGCCGTTGGTCCCGATGATCAGGTCAGCCTGTGATTTTCCTGCGATCTTGAAACGCCGTCTAACCGTGGCCCGAAGCCGACGCGGCTCCCCCAATTGTTCAAACTCGTGCTGGCGGGGGTTCTTCCAGCCTCCAAGTGCCCGCATGACGGCCTCTACGGCGCGTTTTGGTTCCACCGCTCCCACGACGGCCAGCACCATGCCTCTCGGGCCATACGTCCGCTCGTGGAATTTCATGAGGTCCGCGCGCGAAATCGCCTTGATTGTCTTAGGGTTGCCGTCCTCCGCTCGTGCGTACGGGTGACCGCGGTACAAGATTTCGTTAAAGACCATGTCCGCCATGTCGGCGGTATCCTGCAGCCGGATGGCGAGTCCCGTCAGGAGATGATGCCGGAGTTTCTCGACTTCGCGGGCGGGAAAGGTCGGCTCGCGCAATATCTCATACAACAGGCGCAGCAGCAGAGGCAGATCCTCGGCGAGCGCGTGTCCGTGAAAGCCCGTGCTATTCATGCCTGATTCAACACCAAGGCTGGCACCGACTGACTCCAATTCATTGTACAGGGCATCGAAAGAATGCTGCGATGTGCCGCGCATCAACCCCGATGCCGCAAAATCGGCCAGGCCGAGCTTGGCGTCAGTATCAAAAAGACTGCCCGTTTGGAGGTATCCGCTGATTGTCACAGACGGGCTATTAAAGTTGGCTCGTGCCAGGATGGTAATCCCGTTGGAGGAAACGGTCCGGTGGATGTTCGCGGGCCCAGGCAACGACCCGGCGTCGGTATCCTGTCGCGTTCGTCGAGTGCTCACGCCGGCGCCCCATCCCCCAAGGGTATGTACGTACCAACCACGCGTCTCTGCGGACGCAGGTACTCGCGCGCTACCCGTTGTACGTCCTGGCCCGTGACTTGCGCCATTTTCTGGAGGTAGGTTTCGAACCAACCATAGGTGGCAAACATCTCGGCGTAGCCAAGCCAGAAAGCCTGGTTGGTGATGTTCTCCGTGCCGTACGCGAAGTTGGCGCGGGCTTGCTTGATTGCGCGACGGATTTCCTGCCTGGAGGCTGGCTCGGCCTGCACATGCTTGATTTCGCGATCGAGCGCCGCCAGGGCTTCCTCAGGTTTCCGTTTAGGATGGACGGTCAGCGAAATTGAGTAGAGGAATGGATCCACTGTAGCATTGGAGCCGCCGGAAAAGCCGACTGCGAATTGCCGGTCCACGAGAGCACGATACAGACGAGAGGTCTTGTTCGAAATGCCGCCTCCGCCGAACATGTTGAGGTTGCTGGGACCGGCGAGCAGACTATCCAGTACTGACAGCGGGAAGAAGTCGGGATGCGACGCCGGGGGAAAAGAGTAGGCCGCCTGCAAATAGGCCGTCTTGCCCGGACCCTCGACGGCAACGCGCACCTCACCCCGCGCCTCGGGCTCCGGGCGTGCGAGGCGGGGCGGATTCGCTTGGCGTGGAATCGGTCCGAACAACTCAGTGATCCGCCGCAACATGTCCCGTGTCACAAAATCGCCCGCAGCCGAAACCACCGCGTTATTGGGAACATAGTGTGACCGATAGTGCCGGAAGAGATCGTCGCGTTTCACTGTCCTGAGATCAGCCAGGTCCCCGATGATCTCATGATGGTACGGATGCACCCGGAACGCAGCCTGCTGAACGGCCTCGCCAAGAAGAAACATGGGCTCATTCTCATTGCCCTCGCGCTCCGAAATGACCACAGTGCGTTCAGAGGCAAACTCCTTCTCATCGAAGAGGCTGTGCACCATCCGATCAGCCTCGAGTCGCAAGGCAAGGTCGATCTTCTCCGCGGGCATAGTTTCAAAGTAGGTGGTCCAGTCAAGGAACGTGAATGCGTTCCGCACACCGCCCTCGCGGGCCACAGCCTTGTCCATGACCTCCGCTGGGTGATGTCTGGTGCCTTTGAATTGCATGTGTTCCACGAGATGCGAAATACCGGTCAGTGGCGGCGCCTCATCGCGCGAACCGACGCGATACCAGACCCAGAATGAGACCAGCGGGGTCGTGTGAATTTCCTTGAGGAGCACTGTCAAGCCGTTGGAAAGAGTCTTCCTCGTGTGGGTCTTGGCCATAGGCCGGGATTATACTGCCTCTCACTCACTGCATTGCGCGGCGGCTCAAACTAGCGGCCTGTAGTACGACCTTGGACACTCGCCGCAGGTTGTCCCTCCATCGCCATCACGGGCAGACGGGTTTCCCCGTCAAAGAAAGTGCGTTGGGAGTCGCCGCGCAAAGCATCGGCTTGATCGTGTCTTTCAGTCCAACCAAGGCCGGGTGCAGATCGGTATCTTGGACCGCGATGTCCAACGGCACATCGAATGCAACCGGCAGGGTAGTCTGGACAGGCAAGTCGAGACTGAGAGTGACATCCAGCGGTGTCCCGGCCGGCAGCGTGACCGTGGCAGGGGCATCGATATTGAGTGAGTCGGTAGTGATCTTCACGTGCGCGCCCTCAATGGCAACCTCATGCGCCAGTGTGATGTTCGTCGTCGTGTGGACTGGGACCGAGGCACTCAATGGAATGCTGGACTGGATCGGAAGCACCGCCTTGATGTGGGCCTGGTCCATCAGGTCGAGGTTGGCATAAAGCCCGGCCAGCAGGGCGGATCCCGGCCCGGAGCTGTCTGGACGATCCCGTCCACGCATCCACAGGATCAAAGCAGCCAAGACGACGACATTTATGACTAGCGATGCTATGCTCGAAAACGTCCAGAAGCGCTGCATCAGACGGTTGCCACCCACTTGCGGATCGCCGCGTGCATGGGCCTGGGGTGCAGCTGGATGCAGCGTCGGTGCGGCAGCGACCACCTTCGGTAGATTGACAGTTGCTGGTTTTCGGGCTTTGGCTGCCGGTTCGCCCTCATGTTCAGCCAACAGGATTTTGTGGAAACGATCGGCGGGACTCCTCCGTGGCTTGGAATCTGGCACTGGCATATTACCTCCTTGGTCAGGGCTTTTCTAATCTTAGCACACGCGGCAATTCATCTGACGACGTCCGATCCTGTGACGCTACGGAACGCCGTCCATTCGGTGGACAACGATGCAGCTTGGCAGAGTAGGCGACTTGCACCAGCCTCCACGCGGAGTGGAGATCCGCCTTTCCAGATCGAAACGTAGAGCTGGTACAACTTGTGCGGCCCTGCCTTTTCCAATATAATCGCACGGTTTGTCGAAACGAAGCTAGGAGCCGACGTGTCTGAACCGAATGCACATTTTGTCGCGGTCATAGGCGCGGGGCCTGCGGGCCTTTTTGGCGCTCGCGAGCTTGCGCAGCAGGGCGCGAAAGTCGTCCTCTTCAACCGTGACATCAAACCAGGGGGACTTGCTGAGTACGGCATCTTCCCCGATAAGCACGTGATGAAGAACGGATTGCGCAAGCAATTCCGCCAGGTCCTCGACAACGAGAACATCACGTACTATGGCAACGTCAAGTTTGGAGCGAACGGCGATCTTACGCTTGAGGATCTGCGCGTTCTCGGGTTCCAGGCCATTCTGGTCACCGTCGGCGCGCAGGGTACCAAGTGGCTCGGCTTGCCGGGCGAGGACCTGAGAGGCGTTTACCACGCCAAAGACGTCGTCTACTACTACAACAAACTTCCCCCTTACAGTGAGCGCAAGTACTTTTTCGGTAAGCACTGCGCGATCATTGGCGCCGGCAATGTCATGGTGGATATTGCGAGGTTCTTGATTCGCGAGATCAAGACGGATGAGGTCATCTCTGTGGTACGTCGGGGACCGGGCGAAGTGAACTTCACGAAAGAGGAAATGAAACACATCATCGCCAACCTGGACATCAACGCCTTCGAAGCCGAGTTGCGGCGAGTCCTTCCGGCGCTCCAAGCCGTGAATGAGGGCTCAGACATCGGTCGGGAAAAAGTCCTCGGGGCGCTGGCAAAGGCAGATCCCAAGTTCGCAGACACGCGCTTCCGATTTGAGTTCTTATGCTCGCCGGTTCAAATGCTCGGGGTGAACGGCGTGGTCACGCAACTTGAGGTGGAGGACAATATTCTCGTCGCCAAAGACGGTGAGCTGAAGGCCCGCGGCACTGGCCACAAACGCATGCTCGATGTCGACACGGTAATTTTCGCCATCGGAGACAGAGTCGATGAATCCTTTGGCTTGCCCGTCAAGTTCAATGAGTTCGTCAAGAGCACGACGCCCCGCTTCCCGGTCGAAGGCAATTCCTATGAGTCGTTCGATCCGGCTGCTAACTCGTCGATACCGGATGTGTTTGTGGGCGGATGGTCTCGGCAGGCGAGCGAAGGGCTTGTTGGCTTGGCGCGAAAGGACGGTATCAACGCTGCGAAAGCCGTAGGGCAATTCTTGCAGACGCTTCCGACCCGGCCTACCCATCTGCGGGGCATTGCCGAAAAGTTGACGAGCCTCCCCAAACCGGTCATCACAAGAACTGAGCTTCAGAAACTCGATGCCGTCGAGCAGGCTGAGGCCCAGAAGCGCGGGTTGGAGGAGTTCAAGTTCGCCACAAACGAAGAGATGCTCCAATCCATCGGATTTGCGGAACCCATGCCCTAGAAGGGCGCCTCCGCAGCATAGGGGGACGGCGTCCAGGCTGCAGATTTGCGTGACCAGGTGTTCGACGGCGTGATAGCCGCCCGGCGGCTTGGGTGGACTCAAGGAGGCGGTCCGTACCACTATGTTTTCCCGCGGATGGATTGACAGCCCCCGCTAGCCAAACCCCATGTCCAAGAAGGAATTGCTTTTCCCGAGGCCGATCCTGAATGCCGCGGGAACACTTGGCTTCTTTCCGGATCCACACGCCCCGTTCCACTGGGGGGACTTTGGCGCATTTATCACGAATCCCATTTCATGGCGCCATCGTGTCGGCGCTGAACATCCGGTCGTGTACCAGTATCCGGGAGGATTCCTGCTGCATGCCGGCCTTCCGAATCCGGGATTTGTCTCCGCACTGAAAAAGTACGCGCGGCGCTGGTCGGAGGCTATGCTTCCAATCATCGTGCATCTAATGGCCGACCGCCCGGAAGAGACCAGGGAAATGGTGATCTCCCTGGAGGGCATTGAAAATGTGATGGCGGTCGAACTGGGATTCGCGCCGCTTCTGTCAGACGATATCGTCCTGCTTGCGGTCGAGATGTCACTTGGGGAACTCCCGCTCGTGATCTGCCTGCCATCTGAGCAGGTACTTCGTCTGGGTCCGCGCATCGTGGAGGCCGGTGGAGCAGCGATCAGCCTCGCCTCGCCACGAGGCACCCTGGTTTGCGATGGCTCGGCGATCTCAGGGCGGCTGTTTGGGCCTTCCTTGTTCCCACAAGCTCT
>JBGPAT010000138.1:0-6901 GCA_041480885.1 Anaerolineae bacterium | reverse complement strand
GCGGCCGACTACGGAATCTCCGGAGGATACCGAATCGTCCACTGGGAGGCGCGGGCGGCTTTCGTCTGCGCAGCATGATGCCCGCCGTCACCGTCAGCACCGCCCAGAAGAGATAGTCGAAATTGGCCTGTCCGGCATACTCTGACGCAAGGAACAGGATCAGAACGCCAATCCCGATCAGCAGGAAGAACGTCCCGATACGGCTGATGAACTCGTTTATCATTCCGGTGGAAAAAAACCCCTTCCCCTTAGCGGGGAAGGGGTTTTTCGGGATCTATGTGCGTCGGCTGGGCCTGCGAGTGCTTCTGGCCTTAGCTTTTTTGAGCACATTCCTGGCCGGCTTCTTGGCGGCCGTCTTCTTGCCTGCGGAGGTTGCGCCAGCGCGCTTGCCCTTTGAGGCAGGCTTGACCAGCGTGCGGATCTGCTCATGCATGTAGAGCTGCACGTAGTACAGGCCGCCGCCATTCTTGCCGCTGGCTCCTGAACCCTTCCAGCCGCCGAAGGGCTGGAACCCCGGCCAGGCACCCGTAGTGGCACCTTGGGGCCGATTTGCGTATGTCACGCCGGCTTCGATGTGGTCGAAGAACCAGTCCGTTTCGGGAAGTGATCCGTAGAAGCCCGCCGTCAGACCATAGTTGACGCTATTTCCAATTTTCATGGCCTCGTCGAGATTCTTGACCTTCCCGACAGTAGTGATCGGCAGGAACATCTCGTACTGCCAAAGGCGATGATCAAAAGGCAGGTCGGTCACAAACGTGGGTTCGCAGTAGTACCCCTTATCAAACAAACCGCCAGTTTTCACGTGGCCGCCCGTCAGGAATTTGCCGCCCGCCTGGTTGATTTCCTCGGTAAAGTTCTTGAAATCGTTGTACGAGCTCTTGTTCACGACTGGCCCAATGTATGTAGCTCGTTCCGTCGGATCGCCGATGACCAGCTTCTCTGTCATTTCCTTCAGGTGGACCAGCAGCTGATCGTAGACCGGCTCCTCCACCAGAACACGCGAGGCGGCAGAGCATTTCTGGCCTTGGAGCCCGAATGCTGACCTGACGATGCCGGTCGCGGCGTCCGACAAGTTCGCGTGACGCGAGACGATGGCCGGGTTCTTTCCGCCCAGCTCGAGTATCACGGGACGCACGTAGTTGCGCTCTGCAAAATCGCGATACATTTTCATGCCAACGTCAAATGAACCCGTGAAGGTTGCGCCGTCTAGCTCCCGACTGTCCACCAGAGCCTGGCCCAGAGTGGAGCCGGGGCCGGTCACAAAGTTGACCACGCCATCCGGGAAACCCGCGTCGCGCAAGCATTCCGCGTACAGACGGACGATAAAGGCGGTGTCAGTGGCCGGCTTGATGACAACGGTGTTGCCTGCAACCAGCGCGGCGCCCGTCGGTCCCCCCGTCAGGGCGAATGGGAAGTTGAAGGGACTGACGATCAGCCAAACGCCGTAGGGTCGCAGAACGGATACGTTCGAGACATCGTAGCCGACCAGGGGATCCTTGCCCATCGGTTTGATGAAGCCTTTATTCTGCTCCATCATCAGGGCGGAGAAGTACATCAGGTCGGCTGTCTCCTGGACGTCGCCCAGCGACTCCATTCGGTTCTTGCCGACCTCAAGGGCCATGGCCGCTCCCAGGGCGAAGATGCGCTGTTCGATCAAGGAGGCAGCTTTCCTGACCAAGTTCACGCGTTCCTGCCAGGGCGTGTGACTCCATTTGGGAAATGCACGACGAGCGGCGGCGATGGCTCGTTCCGCGTGCGTGGCGTTGCCCTTTTGCATGCGTGCGAGCATCCAGTCTGTATTGATCGGGGATCGATCGTCCAGTTTTTCATCGGCGGTGACGTCTTTGCCGTCGATGATCATGGCGTATTCCTTGCCGAGATTCTGTTTCAGGTCAGCTACGGCCTTGTCAAAACCTCGGTGCATTTCCTCCGGCGGATTGAACATGGTTGCGTAAGTCAATTTGAACGCCATACGAAGACCTCCTGTAGCATCTTGCTGTCGCCGATGACCGCTGGCAATCGAAGATGAATGCACAATTTGATGCATACAGTATAGCGTAGGACTTCACAATCGTCAAAGCAAGCTATTCTTCCTTATTGTTTGGCGATATTTCCGGCTCCGCCCCAACCCTCCCGAGGCTCGTCCTTGGGTCCTGCACTGCAGGCTCGAAACCAGGAGCCAGCCATCAATCCATATCGGGGCACCTCTTTGCTGCTCCAACTGCTGGCGCCATTGTCTGCCTCGCGGAGCCGGGGCGATATATGCCCGTGCGTGTACGCCGTTGGGCCGCCCGGGGTTAGGTCTGGGGCCGCTGCCCGCAAGCTTTGCATGAAGACAGCAATTGGTCTTTTTGCTGGGAATTGCGGTGCCCAAGACGTGAGGCGCCTGGAACTCGACATCTGTCTGACCATCACGGCCCAGGTCCGACAAGATTATCTTCTTGACACGCCTGCTTTCTCCGTTCATAATCACGCGCATTGTGATGTGATGCCGCATCCGGAGCGTACGGCGGACAGACGGAGCGCGCCACAGCCGGCTTGCTGGAATTCTCATCATCGCGGAGGAAGAGCCCCGTGCCCCTGATCACGCTGCTGACCGATTTTGGCATCAAGGATGGCAACGTCGGCGTAATGAAAGGTGTGATATGGGGGATATGCCCCGAGGCGCGCATCGCGGATCTTAGTCACATGATCGGCGCACAAAACGTGCCGGAGGCCGCATTGGTACTTGCACGTTCCGCGCCTTTTTTTCCCAAGGGTACGGTCCACGTGGCAGTGGTCGATCCGGGTGTTGGCACCGCTCGGCGGCCGATGGCGGCGCAAATTGGCGATTGGTTCTATGTGGGTCCCGACAACGGCCTAATTACCCTGCTGCTGGAGCGCGCACAGGTGGAGAATTGGCAGTGCCAATTCGTCGTGCTGGACAAACCTGAGTTCTGGCTTGCCGAAGTGAGCCACGTCTTTCACGGACGAGATATCTTTGCCCCGGCCGCGGCGCATTTGGCCCGAGGTACTGCCCTCTCGGCACTTGGCTCACCTTTTGCCGATCCCATTCGGCTTGACCTGCCCAAGCCTGTCCGACGAGGGCCGCTAATGCGCGGTGAGATTATTCACATCGATCATTTTGGTAACCTAGCGTCCAATATCCGTGAGGAGGATCTCGGCGAGGTGCTGGGGCAAAAGGATAGGATCACCGTTCGGCTCGGCCGCGCTCAGATCAACGGACTTGTAGATACGTTCGGCGAACGCGCGCCAGGAGAGGTCGTGGCGCTACTCGGGAGCACAGGAAACCTGATTGTCTCGGTCGTCAATGGTAGTGCTGCGTCCGTGCTGGGCGTCGGCGTGGGCGCGGGCGTGGAGGTGACTGTGCCAGGCTGGCTCTCGGGGGGAACGCCCGTGGGTGATCCGCATGGATGATACGCCTCTGATGGTTGAAGACCTTACGTTTCGCTACCGTGATCGCTCGAGCCCGGCGATCGAGCATCTCTCGTTTGGCGCGAACCGAGGTGAAGTCCTCCTGATAGCGGGTGCCAGCGGCTGCGGGAAGACGACGCTCATCCGAGCCATTAACGGATTGATACCGAGATCCTACAAGGGTGAGCTAACGGGGACCGTGCGAGTCTTCGGAGAAGCAACTGCCCGCTGGAAACTCTCGCAGATATCTCAGAAGGTGGGCACCGTTCTCCAAGACCCCGAACGCCAGATCCTTGGCACCAAGGTGTTGAACGAGGTCGCCTTTGGCCTTGAGAACCTTGGACTCCAGCGCCCTGAGATCATTGAGCGGGTTGAGCAGGCGCTGGCATTGCTAAGAATCTCCGACTTGCGTGACCGCGAGACCTTCCACCTTTCCGGTGGTGAGAAGCAGAAAGTTGCGCTGGCCGGCGTGCTGGCGATGCGCCCCAGCGTCCTGCTTTTGGATGAACCCCTTGCCAGTCTGGACCCGGCCAGCGCTCGCGATTCACTGGACATGGTGCGGATGCTGGCTGACGCCGGCATGGCCGTGCTGCTGGTGGAACACAGAGTGGAAGACGTACTGCGGATCGGCCCTGAGCGAGTCATGTTCCTAAGCGATGGCGAGATCCGTTACCTGGGGGCTTTGAGCGGGTTATCAGAAGTGGTGAACTATAGCGAAGTAAAGTTGCCGGCGCAAGACATCGTTGCGCGAGCGCGGAGAGATCCGGCGCCCCCCGAGATGCATCTGCTCCCCGGGGCGGCAGGCTCCACCTCAGGCAAAGAGGTATTGGTCAGGTTCGAGGACGTAGCCTTCGAGTATGAGCCCGGTGCGCCTGTGCTGCACGGCATCAATCTCGAAATCCGCCAGGGAGATATCATTGCTGTGCTGGGTGCCAACGCGGCGGGCAAAACGACCCTCGTCAAACACGCCATCGGCCTGTTGAAGCCTAAGTCCGGGCGCGTCCTGGTCAACGGCAGGGATACTAGAGACGCAAGTGTGGCCCAGATCGCGAGCACGCTGGGCTATGTGTTTCAGAGTCCCAGCCACATGCTTTTCGCGCCGACGGTCCATGAGGAGTTGGCTTTCGGTCCAGTGAACCTGAAGCATCCCAAGGATCAGATCGAGAAGGAGGTGAAAGAAGCCCTAAGCATCGTCAATCTCAACGAACGAGAGCAAGAGCCGCCGCTGTCGCTGTCTTTCGGCCAGCAGAAGCGCGTCAGCATCGCGGCAATCCTGGCCATGCGCTCCCGCATCCTGGTCATGGACGAGCCCACCGCCGGGCAGGACTACCAGAACTACATGAACTTCATGGACTCAATTTTGCAGATGCCCGGTTTTGAGGCCGTCCTGTTCATTACTCACGATGTCGATCTGGCGGTGATCTTTGCCAATCGGGTGTTGCTCGTGTCCGACGGACAACTGATCGCCGACGGCGCTCCCGAGATCGTGCTGGCCGACTTTGGGCGACTGGACGCCTGTCGCCTTGTGCCCTCTTCGCTTCTCGCCCTAAATCTGAAGCGGCTGCCGCAGACCGGGCGATTCATGCGGGCCGAGGCGCTGGCGCACATCTGAAAAGAGGAGAAAAAATGGATAAGAGGCTTACCAATGTCCTGATCTCGCTGGCGGTGATCCTGGTGATCTTCGCCATCATTATGTTTGCCCTGGGGACTCAAACCGTGGGCCCCTTCAACTTCTCGGTAGATCAGGCCACGCTCGTGCTGCGTTTCGTATTCGTGATCATCGGCTTGCTGATCGCCTTCGCGATTTACTACTTTACGCGGGAGAATGCCGCCTGGGAAGTCGGCACTCGCGAGGTGGTGTGGATGGCCATTGGCGCGGCGCTGTATGCGGTCTTCTCGTGGCTGTTCAACGGCACGGTATTCGTGGTGCCGTCCTTGAGTCAGGTTTCATTGCGACCCGCAATCGCCATCCCGATGTTCTTTGGATATGCCTTTGGCCCGGTAGTCGGCTTCTTCAGCGGCGCTGTCGGGAACATGTTCGGCGACGCTCTGACTGGCTTTGGATTGTCTCCCCAATGGAGCATCGGAAACGGTCTGGTAGGCTTCATCGCCGGCATGGCAATGCTTTTCAAAGACAAGAAGAAAAGCATGGACACGGTATTGTGGGTGGGCGGCATACTGACCCTCCTGACCGTGGTTATTTTCTTCATCAACCGCAGTGAAGCAAACAAGATGTTCTTCGATCCTGCCAACAACATCTTCGGAGACGCGACCATCTCAATATTCGCCGGCATCGCGATCATCGTGGGTTTCGTCCTCGTTCTGGTCGTGCGCTTTGCGTTCGGGGCGAATCTGGATGTGGCAGCGGCAGTCACGTGGGGCATGCTGGGCAATATCCTGGGCATCCTCTTCGCGGCGCTCTCCGACATATTCATCAACGGCTTCAGCCTGGCCGCCGCAGTCGTAGGAGAATTCCTGCCGGCGGCCGGACCGAACCTGATATTCGCGGCGATCCTGGTGCCGCTGTTGGTTGGCGCGTACGCGGCTGTGCAGAGACAATCGGGCAGATAACAGAAAGCACACGGTGGGCGGTCTGCAGCGACGTTTGCAGACCGCCCACCGCTGGCACCCCAATGCTAGTCGCCTGGCGTTTTCGCAAGCGTGAGAGGTCACTGATCCAGTGGTTCGACCCACGGGCTTGGATCATCTTCTACTTGTGCTTCTTGTTCTCGACGCTGGCCTTCTGGGATGTGCGTTTCCTGCTGTTCTTCTTCGTGATTTCCCTCATCGTGGTGCTCACCTCAGGGGTTCAGTGGCACGAAATGCGACGGGCCTTCATATTCATCATTGGCTTTGTCTTTTTCTTTGCCATTCTGACCTTTCTCACGGGCCGCGGCGGGACAGAATTGTACAAGCAGGAGCATCTCGTCCGACAGTTGAAGGCGTCCTTTTCCATACTCGGCTGGACGCCGACGCTGAATATTACCGTCGAGCGTGCCTTCTTCGCCGTGAGTCAGTTCGTGCGGGTGTTCAGCATCGCGGTCATGACGATCCTCATACCATATTCGCTGAATCCGGCTCTGTATGGAATCACATTCAAGGGATTGGGACTGCCCGACAACATAGCCTACGCCATGGATCTGACGATGCGCTTCATCCCGACCTTTGGACGAGATTTCCAGCTGACCATGGATGCCCAACGAGCGCGCGGCTACGAATTGGAGAAAATCAGCGGGGGAATCGTGCAGCAGGTGCGCAAGCTGGGGCCGCTCATGGTGCCCGTGACAATCCACGCCATCATTGGAAGTGAGGACATCATCGATGCCATGGACTTGCGCGCCTTTGGCGTCGGCCCGCGTACATGGCTGGAACTGCTAACGTACCGCAGCCACGACCGGATCCTAATCGGCCTGGGCGTTGCGATCCTGGTGGTCTCCTTTGCCGTGGGTTTCATTGGCCTGGGCAAATTCTGGGTGCCTGCGGAGCT
>JBGPAT010000137.1:0-6927 GCA_041480885.1 Anaerolineae bacterium | reverse complement strand
GGTGCTGCGCGATGACCAGGAGCGAAACGCGGATTTCGACCTGCAGTTCCAACGCGAAGCGCGCGCCGCGGCCAATCTCTCGCATCCCAACATCGTCACGGTGTACGATCTCGGCGTTGACAACGGCCAGCCGTTCATCGTCATGGAGTTGGTCCCAGGCACCGACCTGAAGACACTGCTGCGCAAGCGCGGCCGCTTTAGTGTCGAGCAGGGCATTCCCTTGATGGTGCAGGCTTGCGCCGGCATAGGGTATGCCCACCGCGCCGGCCTGGTGCACTGCGACGTGAAGCCCCACAACATGCTGGTCACGCCAGATGGCCGCCTGAAGGTCACGGACTTCGGGATTGCGCGGGCTCTGGCGACGCTGCCGACGACCGCCGAGCGCGCCGACGTGGTGTGGGGCTCGCCGCAATACTATTCGCCCGAACAGGCGGGGGGGCGTGTGCCCAGCCCGGCCTCCGACGTTTATTCGCTGGGAGTCGTGACCTACGAGGTGCTGACGGGAACGCTGCCGTTCACTGCCTCCACGGCGGAGGAGTTGGCACGTCTGCACCTGGAAGCCAAACCCATGCTGCCCAGCGAATACGTGCCTGATATCCCGAAGCCGCTTGAACAGATCATTTTGAAGGTCCTGTCGAAGGAGCCTTCGGCGCGTTACCGGACCGCAGACCAATTGGGGCGCGTGCTGACGAGGTTTGGAACTCAAGGCGAGCTGCCCACGGTCTCACCCGCGCCGCGGGTCCACACGAGGGTGGAACCCGCAATCAAGGCGGTGCCGGATTTTGTGTGGGAAGATGCAGCGCCGCCAGACGCCGGTCGTCAGGCTGCACCCGCGGCGCCCGCTGTGCTCGCCGCGTCCGGGCCGGACGAAGAGACTATAGATGTAGACTGGATATCCGTAGGTCTTGGTCTGCTGGCATTGATCGCTGTGGGGGGCTTGATCCCCTTTTGGATGTGGATCTACTTTGTATACAACCCACCCATCAAGTAGACCTGGATGCTGTGAAGGCATCGATCGACTCTGCATCCTCCACGCCATTCGATCGCCATCCAGACCACCGACCGTAGATTGCAGATCGTAAATCGCAGACCGGACATGCCTGCCCCCTATCTCATTGCCCCCTCCATTGTCTCCGCCGATCATCTACGACTGCGTGAGAGTATCGCGGATTGCGAAACAGCCGGCGCCGACTGGATACATGTGGATGTGATGGATGGCCGCTTTGTTCCGAACATCACCATGGGACCATTTCTGGTCGCGACCTACAGGCGTGCCAGCCGGCTTCCGCTGGACGTGCATTTGATGATTGAGCAGCCCGAGCGCTACCTCGAAGCCTTTGCGAAAGCGGGCGCATCCCATCTAACGGTGCACGTCGAAACCTGCCCGCACCTGGCTGGAACGCTGCAGCAGATCAGGTCGCTCGGCTGTCTGGCGGGCGTGACGCTCAATCCCGGCACGCCGGTCTCGTCCATTGAGGCCGTGCTGCATCTGGCCGATCTGGTGCTGGTCATGAGCGTGAACCCGGGCTTTTCGAACCAGGTCTTCATGCCGGAGACTGCGGTCAAGGTCCTTCAGCTGCGCAAGCTGCTCGATCAGATGAAGTCGTCTGCCTACCTGGAAGTCGACGGCGGCATCGCGCCCGACAACCTGGCGACGATGAGGGATGCGGGCGCGAACGTATTCGTGAGCGCACACGCCATCTTCACCCACCCACAGGGTATCGGGGCGGGGATCGAGGCTCTGCGCACGGCAGCCGACCGGTCGCTGGGCGATCGAGCCCGCACTGTGTGACTTCTGGGGACAGGTCCCACAAAGCGCCGCAAAAATAGAAATCACGGCACCGAGGTGCCGTGATTTTTTGCACTCGTTGCGGGGCCAACCGTTCAGGCTACCCGGGCGACTTGCTCATCGCCTTGATGCACTTGGTGCACATGACCTGCTTGAGCACGCGGCCGTTCTTCAGGAACGTGACCTTCTGCAGGTTGGGTTTCCAATTCCTATTGGTGGCGCGCTGAGAGAACGAGCGATTGTGTCCGAAAGAGGTGGTCTTGCCGCAGTTTGCACACTTAGCCATCTTGCATGATCCTTTCAAATGATTGCAGGCACCTCGGATGGTCCAGCAGGCAGGGCATTGTACCACAGGAATTAGCACTGTATCGAGTGTGGCTCAACTCTGCAGCCGTCGCCAGGCTGCGGCCTCGAGCGGCCCGCTGGAAACCATCGTCCCAGGCCAGTGTTAATCGTATCAGGTCGGGAACCTAAATCTGGTACGATTGAGGGTGCGCATATCAGTGGCCGAGCGCCTACGATCCCGACTCTGTTGGATCAATCCGTACGCCACGGCATCGAGGGGAAGCCGGTCGGGCCGACGGCCCGTAGTTGAGGTGGAGGACAGTAATATGGGAGAAGAAACCACATCCCTGGGCGGGATACACATCTCACCGAAGGCGGTGGCTGCCATCGCCTATCACGCCACGCTGCAATCTTACGGTGTGGTAGGGCTGGCACCCAAGAACCTCGCCGAGGGTCTGGCCCAGACCCTCACGCGTGAACCGGCGCGCGGCGTTTCGGTGCAGTACGATGGTGAGAACATCGACATCGACCTGTACGTCATTGTCGAATACGGCACGCGTATCTCCTCGGTGGCCGATAGCGTGGCCAATACCGTCAAGTATAGCGTGGAGAAGGCCCTGGGCATGTCCGTGCATGAGGTCAACGTACACATAGCGGGCCTGCGTGTCAGCGACCCGGGTTAGGCACCGACCCATGCGCCCGGACGCGGACCGCAAGGCCAGACTGAGCAAACGGCCGTTCGATGGTCAGGCGTTGAAGCGTCTCACCGAGGCGGGCCTGGCGTGGCTCAAAACCAATCAGCAAACCGTAAACGCCCTGAACGTCTTTCCTGTGCCGGACGGGGATACCGGTACGAACATGATGCTGACCATGACCTCGGCCTGGAACGAGATCAAGGTTTCGGGCGAGAAGCATGTCGGGCGCATGGCGGCGCTGGTTGCGAAGGGTGCGCTGATGGGTGCGCGAGGCAACTCGGGCGTCATCCTCTCGCAGTTGTGGCGCGGCTTTGCGCGTGGCCTCCAGGACTCTGAAATAATCGACGGCACCGGGCTCGTCCGGGCCTTTGTCGACGCCCGAGATACGGCATATAAGGGCGTGGTCAGGCCGGTGGAGGGGACGATCCTCACAGTCGCCAAGGACACGGCTGCGGCTGCTGAGGCCGCGCTGCTCGAGACCCAGGATCCCATCGAAGTGCTGGAAAAGTGCCTGCCTGCGGCCCAAGCCTCGGTGGACCGCACTCCGGAGCTATTGCCGGTGCTCAAACAGGCTGGCGTGGTGGATGCGGGGGGGAAGGGCCTGTTCTATATTATGGAAGGCGCCTTGCGCCACATTCACGGCGAACCGCTGGATGTGGCGCTGGCTACCGTCCAGCCGCTGTCCTCCTTCAAACTTGATGGGGCCATGCAGGCGATCGAAGAGGGGCAGGACTACGAAGTCGTGATCGATTTCTATCCCAATAATCAATTCGAACTGCGCAAGTTCTACGATCGCCTTGAAGAGATGGGCACCTCCATTCAGGTGGCGGAAGGGGAGGGGATGTACCGCATGCATATCCACGTACCACTGGACAAGCGCTACGAGCCGGTGGATTACGTCATGGGCATCGGCACCGTCACCAAAGTGGCCATGGAGAATCTCGTTGCACAAATGAACGATATCAGCGCCGGCGGCAGGGGGCTGAAGCCTGAACTGGCCAAGGTCGAGCCGCAGCAAATCGCCGTAGTGGTAGTCTCACCGGGACGGGGCCTCAGCCGGATCTTTGCCAGCCTGGGAGTGGCCGCCATTGTCGATGGTGGGCAGAGCATGAACCCATCCACACAAGAGATTCTGGCTGCCTTTGAGGACCTGCCCACGGACAAAGTGATCATCCTGCCCAACAACAAGAATATCGTCATGGCGGCCAATCAGGCTCGAGACGTCACCGTCAAGAGTGTGGCAGTGGTGCCGAGCAAGTCCATTCCGCAGGGCCTGGCAGCCATGCTGGTGCACGATCCCGATGGCGAGCTCGAGGCGGTTGCCCAGAAAATGACTACTGCCCTGGCGAGCGTCAAGACCGGGGAGATCACGATCGCCACGCGTTCGGTGGAGATTGACGGCGTCAATGTAAAGGAAGGGCAGGCAATTGCCCTCCTGGACGGAAGGCTGGTGGACGCATCTCCAACCGTTGAACAGGCATTGCTGGGCCTGCTGAAAATGGCGAAAGCCGACGGGCATGAACTTGTGACTTTGATCTATGGGGAGGACTTGAGCCAGGGCGAAGCCAACCACTTGGCGGATCAGGTGCGAGATGCCTACCCGCGCTTGGAACTTGAATTACAGGACGGCGGCCAGCCGCACTATCAGCTCATCCTCTCTATCGAATGACGGTCCCGCGCGAAGCCGCGCAGTGGCACTGACCCGGCCTCCGGTTCTGCCGCAGATGACTCCGCGTGCCTCTGTCAGAGCATCCGACGGGCGATCGCGCCATGCCGACCTCTTTGTACATGAAACTCGGTATTGTCACCGACTCAACCTCCGACCTCCCGGAATACCTGGTTGAGCAATACGGGATCGAGGTGGCTGCATCCATCCTGGTGATTGCCGGCCGGGAGTACGCCGATGAAGCGGGTCTGTCGCGCGCCGAGTTCTACAGGCTTCTCCCGGATCTCAAATCGCCTCCCACCACGGCCGCGCCCTCAATGGGGGAGTTCACGACCCGCTACCGGCGGCTGTTCAATCAAGGCTGTGATCATGTCATTTCCATACACGCGGCTCGGCCGCTGAGTGCCATGCTCGGGACGGCCGAGCAGGCCGCCGGGGAATTCGACGGGCGCATCAGTGTTGTGGACAGCCGGTCACTTTCGCTCGGCCTCGGCTTTCAGGTCCTCGCGGCAGCCGAAGCTGCCGGCGACGGACTCAGTGCAGCCCTCGTCGCGCTTGAATCCGTGCGGCGGCGCATCCAGCTCTTTGCAGCGCTGGACACCTTGGAATATGCGCGCCGCAGTGGTCGCCTGCCCGGAGCGCTGAGCATGCTGGGCGGCTTGCTGCACGTCAAACCCTTGATCGAATTGACCGACGGCGAGGTCAGGACGATCAGTATCGCACGGACGGCGAAGCAGGCGGGCGAGCGCATGCTCGACTTCTTTAGAACGTTTGGACCATTTGAGCGGCTGGCTGTTTTGCACTCCGGTGCGGAAGGGCGTGCGCGCGAGTTCCTGGATCACATCATGCGCGACTTCAGCCAATCCACGCCGCGCGATATCCTGATGGTTAATGTGACCCCGGTCATCGGTGCACACGTCGGGCCGAACGCACTCGGTTTCGCCGCAGTAAGGGCTGCTCAGCCTGCATGATAGAATAATCCTATGCAGCCTTCGTTGGAGAAGCTTCGGAAATTCTTTCGTCTCGAACATGAGAATGGATATCACAACAGTGCAATTATTGGTGGCCTAGCCAAGATGCTCGATTTCTGGGAGGGCGAAGCCCGTGCAGACAGCGTACAGGAGGGGGTCATCCAGGCGGTTGTACAGAGGTTGCGATCCTACGAGGGCCTCAGCCCCGTGTCCCGTGCAGACGCGCTGAAGGGTCTGTGGAAGCGCATCGGCGAAACATATCCTGAGGCTGCCCAGCGGGCCGGCGGCGCCGTGGTCCGGACCCCCGTGCCAGCGGGCCAGGGAAGCGCCTCCGCTCCCCAGCCGGTGCCGCGAGTCGAAAGCGGGGAACAAAACCGCCTTCCTCCTGCCTCTGACACCGCGCCCACGCGTCCGCATCCGGAGCAAGCCCGGCACCATGCGGGCCCGCCCTCGCGCGCCGACGCCGCACCCGGTGCCCAACACAGCCAGACTCCGGCTGCGCTCAGCGCGCCCCTCACGGTTCTGCAGGGAGTGGGTCCGCGGCATGCTGCAACGCTCGACGGAATCGGGCTGCGGACCCTCGGGGACATGCTCTACTATTTCCCCCGCCGCTATGAAGACTACAGCCAGCTCAAGCCGATCAAGGGTCTCTGGTATGGCGAGCAGGTGACTGTTATTGGGACGGTCGAGTCCGTGCACACGCGTCCCATCCGCGGCGGCGCCTCCACCATTATCGAAGCAACCCTGAGCGACGGCACGGGGGCCCTGCGCCTCAGCTGGTTCAACCAACCCTGGCTGGCGAATCGTCTGAAGCCGGGCCAGCAGATCTCAGTTTCCGGGACAGTGGATCAATATCTGGGCCGCCTGGTAATGAGCCAGCCTGACTGGGAACCTGTGGATATCGAGCACCTTCATACCAATCGCATCGTACCCATCTATCCACTGACGGCACGCATCTCGCAAAAATGGCTGCGCGGGCAGATGAAGCAGGTTGTCAGCTACTGGGCGCCGGCGGTTGTGGATTCGCTGCCTGCAGATGTCCGCGCCTCGGCGAACCTTATGCCGCTTGGACAGGCATTGCTGCAAGTGCACTTTCCAGATAACCAGGACGGCCTCAAGTCTGCGCGGGAGCGCCTGGCGTTCGATGAGATTTTCTTCCTGCAGATGGGCGTGCTGCGGCAGAAGCGCGATTGGAAGCAGGTTGAAGCCCGCCGATTCCCCGTCTCTGATGAATGGCTTGGAGCGCGCAATCAGGCCCTGCCATTCACGCTGACGGCGGCTCAGCAGCGCGCCCTGGCCGATATCCGCCTCGACCTCAATTCAGGACAGCCCATGAACCGGCTCCTGCAGGGTGATGTTGGCTCGGGCAAGACCGTCATCGCGGCGCTTACAGCCGCGATGATTACGAGCAGCAACGCCCATGTCGCGGTCATGGCGCCGACGGGCATTCTGGCCGAGCAACACTATCGGACTTTCACTGACCTGCTGACCGGCGGCGCCGGAATCCTTCGGCCGGACGAG